>DAINRX010000009.1:15047-21435 GCA_036741635.1 Nitrososphaera sp. | reverse complement strand
TCTTTTTATTGATGCTAATATGACCCTCAGGCGGTGGCAAATACAAAGGGCAAGATAATAGTAATCGAGGGCACCGACAAGGCAGGCAAGACGATCCAGTCGCGCATGCTCATGGAGGCCCTCAAGGTGTCCGGCAAGGTTTGCGTCATACTCGATTTCCCTGATTATACCACTCCAATCGGCATGGAGATCAGGGCTTTTCTGGACGGCAGGCGGGACTATCCCGCTGAGGTCAAGCACCTTCTTTTCTCTGCAAACCGCTGGGAGAAAAAGAAAGAGATCGAGAGCATGATTGAGAATGGCACAATAGTCATCATGAACCGCTATTGGCAGTCAAATCTCATTTACGGGGCGGCAAGCGGCATGGACACTAGCTGGCTCTTGAGGCTTGACAAGGGCCTGCCAAAGGAGGACATTGTCCTTGTATTGCTGGTCAATACAAGCGTATCGACAAAGCGCGCCGAGACGCAGGATGTATTTGAGGCTGACGTGCAGCTTGCCGCTAGGGCCTACAAGAACTACTTGAAGTTTGCAAAGCAGTACAAGTGGAAGGTCCTTGACGGCTCCAAGAGCAAGGATCAGGTCCACCAAGAGATAATGAAGGTAATAAGGAAAGAGTTGAAAGTTTAAGTCCTGTCAAATTGTGTGATATAGTGTTAATGGACTTTGCTGGCGAGATCACCGACCCTGTGCACAAGTACATCCGGTTCTCGCAGGTGGAAAAGGAGGTCATCGACAGCCCCGCGTTCCAGCGGCTGCGCAGGATAAGGCAGCTTGCCGGCGCGCACCTCGTTTACCCTAGCGCGCAGCATTCCCGCTTTGAGCACTCGCTTGGCGCCATGCACATCGCCGGTCTTGCCGGCGAAACCCTGCTTGACAAGGGGTACATCGACAACGCAGAGGTAGTGCAGGAGCTCCGGCTTGCTGCGCTCTTGCACGACATCGGGCACGGCCCGTTCTCGCACCTGTTTGAAGAAGTGCTCGAGTACCGCTGCAACACGTCCCACGAGGAGATGGGCAAAAGGATAATCACACAGGGCGGGGTTGCTGGCATCCTTAAGAGGCACGGCCACAGCCCCGAGCACATTTGCCGGCTCTCCTTTGGTCAGCAGAAGGTAAATTTCCTGAACGAAATAATCTCCGGCGGGCTATCGGCAGACATCATGGACTATTTGCCACGGGATGGGCTCTTTACGGGCGCCGAGTACGCCAAGGTCGACTGCCACCGGCTCGTGAGCTCGCTTGAAGTGTCCAAGAACCGGCTTGCGATAAACAGGTCGGCCCTGAACTCGCTTGAATCTATGCTCATTTCCCGGTATGAAATGTTCAAGGCAGTCTATTTCCACAAGACCGTGAGGGCTGCCGAAGTGATGTTACTACACTCCATGACGGCGGCAGACGAGGCGCTCGGCCTTACAGACACCTCGCTTGAAAACTACCTTGCTCTGACAGACGAGGCGACCCTTGAGCGGCTGTACCCGCTAGATGGCAAGTACGCGTTTGCCGCCAAGATGGCCCGGGACTACCGCGACAGGAGGCTGCTCAAGACCGTGTACGAAAAATTCCTCCACAAGCGCGACAGGCAAAAAATGGATGGAAAGGCGCTTCACACCCTCGCGTCGCGAATAGCTGATGCGGCCGGCGTCGATCGGGACTATGTTTTTGTCGATGCCTCGCGTGTCCCTTCCATGCCTCTCACCCCTAGCAAGGAAGAGATGTATTCCGTGCTGGTGGTTGACAAGGAGCGGGTTTACGAAATGCCCGTGTCTGACATCCCGCTTGTAGACTCGATCTCGGGGTTCTTTGATATGCTGCGGGTTTATACGACGGCAGAAAATCGCGAGAAGGTCGAGCGATCTGTTAAAAAAGTGCTGGGTGATCAAGAGTCCATGTACATAGGAGGCAGAGTTCATGGGCACTAGGAAGCGGGTGGTAATCAAGCTGAGCGGCAGGGTCTTTGGCGACGATGCCAGAGTCGAGCTGAAAAAATATGCCGGCATGCTATCTGAAGTAAGCGATCGGGTCCAGCCCATGGTGGTGGCCGGCGGAGGCAAAATTGCAAGGCATTACATCAACATTGCAAGAGGGTTTGGTTCGGACGAGGCGTCGCTGGACATCATGGGCATCGAGGTTTCAAGGCTCAACGCGCGATTGTTGATAGCGGCACTTGGAGAGCAAGCATACCCTTCGGTTCCAACGGATCTGGAGCAGGTGTCAAAGGCGGCTGTCAGCGGTAAGGTGATCGTGACAGGCGGCCTGCACCCGGGGCAGAGCACCAATGCCACAGCGGCGCTCATTGCAGAAAAGGTCAAGGCTTCTAAATTCTTGAATGCGACAGATGTTGACGGCATTTACGATTCCGACCCGAATAAGAACAAGGGCGCCAAGATGTTCAAGGAAATCACGGTGAAAAAGTGCCTTGAAATCCTCGGCGCAGAAAATTCTGCGGCAGGCGCCTATGACCTGATGGACATTGTGGCCCTTAAAGTGATAGAACGGTCGAAAATCCAGACGGTGGTGCTCAGATCAGACATTGCGACAATAAAGAACGCAATCGTCAACAAGGCGACAGGGACGCGCATCGTGTTCTAGGACACTGTCTTGATCTCGCCGGCGAATTCCTGCATCCCGTCGGCAAGCATCTTTTTGTAGATTTCTTCTCCCTGATCTATTGGCATCGGCTTTGACTGGGCCTTGGCAAAGCCGTCTTTATCGCAGATAAAGAGCATCGCCTCGCTCTCCCTTGTCATCTTGCCGGCCAGCTCTTCCTCTCCCACCGGCTCAAACCCTGCCTTGCCCTGCTTGATGGTGTAGGTCAGCATCGCAAAGCCAGCATAGTCGAACAGCTTCATCTGGGCTTTCTGCGCCCTCTCTCGGCCAATGTGGGCGGCCTTGTGGTACTGCACTGCAGCAATTTTTCTGTCGCGGCAGTATGTATAAGCATTTGCTTCAATCGACAGCTTTAAAGGTAGTCAGGGTGTAGAGAAAAAGCAATCGTGGTGAATACAAAGGTCATTTACGCAGCAGGCGGCGGCATCGCCGCGATTGCAATAGCGATATTTTTCATTCTGGGCTCCGGGAATTTCAGGCTGCCTGGAGGGCAGGATAATAATCAGGGCACCGCGGCCACCCAGAACCAGACAACACAGGCCAATCTGGGATTTACCATCAAAAACATAACCGCCGAAAGGACCGACGACAGGAATGCGGACGTCCACATATCCTTTGACGTCCTGAACCCTAATACAAGCACAGTCCTTCTAGAAACGATCCACTACACCGTCTACGTTGACGAATTCACCATGACTTCGGGCGACATCGGGGTGAGCCCAGAGGGCTTTGTGGCGGGTCAGGCGGATACGTTCCCAATTGTCTCTGGCAGCATTGTCACGCTCAGGGACACGGAGTCAGCAGAGCGGAACAACCTCACGGCCAGCAGCTGGGACAGCATGGTCGAAGGCATAGCCCAGTACAGAGTGGAAGGCATGTATTCATTCAGGCTGACAGGGGGAAACTTTCAGACAACTTTCCAAGAGCATGAGTTTACTATGACATTCCCATGACATTTTATGATAATATCATTGCAGGAAACGTCGCCATGCGATAAGGATATTAAGTTTCAAGCAAAAATTGCGGTGATATGGCTGACGCAATGTTCATGTTCGCGGTAACGACAGGAGTCTTCGTATTCCTAGTAGGCATACTCTTTGGGTCGAGGGCAAAAAGGTACAGCAGCGGTTACACATCGTCTGAAGGTCACGCAAGCAGCGCCGGCCACGACTAGGCGGCGCAAGGCCCAAATTTTTATTACTATTTGCGCTTGCCGCCGAATATTTCTTCCAGAATGAATCCAGAACTTTCGTCCTTTTCCTGCTTCCTCGCGTAGCACCGCTCGAAATACCTGCAGCCAATACACAGGTCAGACGGCTCGACTATCGGAACCTTGTTGTCCTTCAAAAGCGTGCTGAGCACCCTTGCGCGCCTGATTACCTCTTCAAACATCCTGTTGTTCTTGGTTGTGGAAAACTCGACTGTCCTGCCGTCGGCAGTCATGTAGATCAAAAAGCCCTCGTCCTTTTTGAGCACAAAGAGGCAGGCGTTGACGTACAGAAGGTGCCGCGGGTGCGGAACTTCTGGCAGGGCGGGGACGACTTCAAACCTCACGACGTAATCGTCGGCTATCAGCATGTCCGCGTCAGCCTCAAGGATCAGGCTGTCAACTCTGTATTCGCCGCGCACGCTCTTCAGGGAGTGACGCATGCCGTTGCTCAGGAGGGCCGAGATCTTGGACAGGTTATCTGGAAGAATTGGATCCCTGCGATCATAGTAGGCAAGCCTCGTGCAGCTGGACGCTTCAATGGCATGAATCCTGTCGCTGTTGTTCTTGTCTATGTTGACGCTCAGGTCTTCGTGTAGCTTATCAAGCGCCTTTTGGATAGTTTCGCGAAAGTCCCGGCCGCCAAGCATGTCTTGTGTACGCTGTACCACATGGCGCCTGTATATATTGTGTCTGCTAAAAGCCAGCCCTGACCGGGTCCCGCGGCTTGACGAGCTCGCGCAAAAGCGTGGTCGCGTACGAGCCTTTCGGCAGTCTGAACGACACGACGACAAGCGGGTCCTTGCGGTAGGCAAAATTGATGCACCAAAGGGGCGCCTGCCTAAAGCCGCCCTGCTGGCTCAGCTCCTGCATCTCCTTTATGTAAAAGTCCTTTGCCGCCACGCCTTCCTGCTCAAGTATCTCCTTGGTGATGCCCTCAAACCGGCCCCTGCCGGGCTGAAACGTGTAGCCGGCCATCCTTACTGCCGGAACCATCTTCGTTTTTGCTGCAGGGTCGAACTTGATTATCCTGCCAAAGGTCGCCGGCCCCTCCATTTCAAAGCACAGGTCGCCTGTTTGCGGCTGAAGCAGGTTCTCGCCGTCCAGTATGCTTGTGCTCAGGCATCTGTTAAAGATGTAGGCCTGGTACGCCTGAACGAACAGCCTGCGAATAGTGATGGGCACTGCGCGCAGCGCCGAAATTGCGTCCTTGCCGGCGATAAGCGCCGAAAGCACCTGCCGCTCGATGTCCATCCCCCTCGGCAGGGCCCTGAGCACCTGGGAATAGTTCTTTGAGTCGGCACTCCTGGCCCTTATCTCTTTGCTCATCGGCGTATCGTATTCCGTGGTGTATGAAAGCAAAAGCTCGACTGCGCGCCGAAAGTCACGCCTGACTATTTCCCTGCCGACCAGGTGCGTCACAAGCCTTTCCCTTCCAAATCTCTGCAGGCCGTAAAAGTTGCCAATCCTGTCTATCTCTGGGACGAAATCTGACAGATCAGAAGCCTTGGCGTCGTAAACTGTTATCTCGAACTCGTTGCCTGCAAGGGATTCCTTGCCTAGCGGTCTCTTTGTAAAGCCCTGCAGGGTGAGGCGCGTGTGTCTGCTTTTCAGCTCTGCCGGCGGGTTTTTCATTACCCGCTTCATGCCCGCGTACTGCCGGGTCGTTGCCTTGGCATCCTTGATCCCCATTACCCTGAGCCTGATGCGGCATTCCCGCTCGATTTCAAAGAGGGCGTGGTTTGAATCAATGTCTTTTTTTTCCAGAACGTAGAGCGGGTAGCGGTGCTGCTCGTCGTAAGAAGCAGAGATATTCTTACCTACAAGCGACTCGTCAACAAGCTCGGACACCCTGAACCCGTCGCTCTCCTGCTTTATCGATCCTCCAATGCCCTCAAAGCTGGTGCAATAGCACTCTATGCCTGCCAGCCTGTCTATCTTTGGAACGGGAATCATGCGCGCGAGCTGTTATTATTATTATTATTATTTTTCGTCTTTCTTCTTTTTTGCCTTCTTGTCCGGCTTGTCTTTGGGCGATTCTTTGATAGTTTTTGCTATCGACTTTAGCCGCTCGACATTTTTAGGGTACTTTGTTTTCCTCCACACGTCTGTCGGCACGCCATTCTTTCTGGCTGTCCGCGCGTCAATGTCTGCCTCCTTCAATTCTTCAAGCGAATAGCCCCTGCCATTTCTCTGTCCATCCTTGACGGTTGCTCGCATATACACGTGCAGTATGTTGCAGGTTGTATATATATAATAAAACTGATCATCATCACGCGGCATGCGATTTTCTGTACGGGCCTCTGGTGCGCCTGCGGGCCTTTTCTTCCTTGTCGGCTTTTCTGAGGAGTGAGGTTTCTTTTTCTTCGTCCGGGGTTTGCTTTGAAAAATTGCGGCTTGCCGCATGAAATTCAGCTGCATGTGCATCAAGCTCCTGCCTGCTGCCAAAGAACCTGCCACACGACTGGCACTGAAGCATCGTATCGCGATGCACCGTGGCGCTGTGTTCTGCCAGCTCGCCAGAATTCACAAAAACCATCCCGCACACACTGCACTTGTGCACAACTGATA
>DAINRX010000009.1:9752-14947 GCA_036741635.1 Nitrososphaera sp. | reverse complement strand
TCGCCAGAATTCACAAAAACCATCCCGCACACACTGCACTTGTGCACAACTGATAATGTGCACACAGAAGTAATTTACGCTTTCCAGCCGCATATGCACACACGTACATACTGCTTTATAGCATTTCCGGGTTACTAGTCTGTGAAGAAAAAAGCGCCAAACCTGCTCGAAGAAAAGAGGAAGGCAGAGCGGGTGAACGCGTTTGATGTGGCAATAATTGGCGCGGGGTACGCCGGGCTCTCTGCCGCTCTCCTGCTCGGGCGGTACCTAGTCCCGACAGTCATCTTTGACGGCGGAAAAGCAAGGAACTCCATGACCCGGCGCGTGCATGGCTACTTGGGCTTTGAGAACGTCTCGCCAAAAGCGCTGCTCAGAAAAGCATCGAAGGATGTGCTGAAGTACAAAAAGTCAGTGACGACAATCAAGAGCAGGGTGAGCAGCGCCAAAAAGCATAGGCGGTATTTCGTCGTCAGGACCGGCGGCAGGACTTTTCGCGCAAAATACTTGATAATCGCGACGGGCATTGAAGATGTCAAGCCAAGGATAAATAACTTCCAAAAATTCGACGGGCATGGGGCGTGGCACTGTCCGTACTGCGACGGGCACGAAGCCACCGGCAAGAGACTGGCGCTTATCGTGTCGGGGCAGAGTCCGCTGTCGTATGCAAAGGAATTCCTTGGCTGGACGCAGGACATCACGATGTTTCTGCATGACGGCTGCCGGCTAGAAGAAAAGGAAAGAAAGCAGGCGGAGGCACTTGGCATTCATGCAGTAAGCGACAGCATAACAGAGATCACTGGCAGCCGCGGCCGGCTTGCCAAGCGGCTGGCATGCACAAGCGGCAGGCACTACAATGCAGATGTGATATTCTACCAGCTCGGCTATAGGGTGCAGAGCCAGCTTACAGAGCAGCTTGGGTGCCAGCTTGACGAGGGATATGTCAAGGTCGACGCAGAGCAGCAGACCACAGTTGCGGGAGTGTATGCCGCTGGCGACATGGACACAGATAGGCACTATGTCGTTCTGGCTGCAGCTGCCGGCGCGCGTGCGGCGATATCGATTTATGAAAGACTGCTCAAGGAAGCAATCAAGGCAAAGATGCAAGGGCATAAATCCCCTTAGTGTCCCAAAACTAAGGTGGAAGGTCCTCCTCTATGGGTATGGGCGGTTATCGTGGGTGCAATCATTGCCGGCAAGTTTGTGCTGCGGTGGTCAAGGTTGAAGCGGCTGGCAAGACAGCTGAAAAAAAGTATTGGCAGCTGATTTCTATTACAAACTGCTAAAGTTGTTTTATACCATGAGGCAGTGATGCAATCATGGCAAGCGAGGTTATCGCTACCAACAAGCAGTACCCCAAGCTTTCCAAGGCGGCTTCAGGCTATCTGGAAATAGACCAGTTCAAAAATGCCGACCTGCACACTGGATATTTCTGCTACAATTGCATATATTTCATCAAAGAAAACCACTGCGCCATAGTAGAAGACAGCGGGCCGGACGTCAATGGAAAAGAGTCCGGGGTCATAGCTCCGCATGGCGTGTGTACGCTATGGGATCCAAATGAGGAGGAGGCCCGCTAAAAAATGCCAGATGTTGGCCAAAAGATCAAAGAGGCTGTTGGAGCAGTAGACAATCTCACCAAGTTCAAGAAGAGAAGCAAGCTTCAGGCGTCATACATCGAGTATGACAAGTTTACCGACTCAAACCTGCATGAAGGGTATTTCTGTTACAACTGCATCTACTGGATAAACCAAGGTGGCGGCAAATGCATGCTTGTAGAGAATGAAGGGCCAGACGTGAACGGCAAGGTCTCCGACGTCATTGCCCCGCACGGCTGCTGCATGGCATATGAAGCCAATTATGACAAGATTCATGATACCAGAAGCCCTAGCGAAGGTGTGGTGGTAGATACAGAAAAGAACAAGGAAAAAATCACCACAGCCGATGTGGCGTAATGGCGCCTGTTTTGAATTCATATTACGGAGTACAAAAAATTATCTGCTACTGCTATATGGCATATACTGGCTGTTCAAGCAAGAGCCGTCAAACTACAGCTATTCCCAGCTTGACGTCCCAGGCTGTCCTGCCATCCTTTGAATGGCAAACAACCTTTTGCTCTCAAACAACAACTCTGGAGCGTAAAGAAGGGCGATAGAGGGAGAGGCTGTTCTACTACACCGGTGACGAAAAGCAGGTGGTCGGCATCATGGAGATTGCATCAGACCCCTATCCTGACCCAAAGAAAGGTCGCTCACTGTCGTCGATGTCAGGCCAACCGACCGGCTTGCCAGGCCTGTGACGCTGGATGCAATAAAGGCCGACCTCGCCTTTGCAGGGTGAGAGCTCGTAAGGATTTCGCGCCTGTCAGTCATGCCCGTACCTTCCAAGCTGTGGGACAGGATAATGAAAATGGGCAGTAGCTGAAAGTTATAGAACATGAATGCTGGAAATTTGTCCGCTCTGCAATTAACCCGGAAGCCATTATTATGATAGATGGCAGAAAAGCTTAAAGACATAAAAGAGACTGCGTCTGACGCTGTTGAAATAATAAGGGAACTTGGCTCGCCGGAGGTCCAAGAGTCGCTTGAGAAAATAAAAGAGACTGCCAAGACTGCCCGCGAGGTTATCGAATCCTTCAAGGATCCTGCAATGGTAACAAACATCGAGAACATACGTAAGATGACTGAGTCCATTGACAGCACCAGCACAAGGATGGAAAAGGTCGTAATAGAGCTAAAGAGCTCAGGCATCCTCGACGAGACGAGGGAGACTATCAAGTCGGCCAAGACCACCATGAGCTCGATGGGAGATGGCAAGAACATGGGAGAAATGGTAGATGCCATAAAGGAGATGCTGCGCTCCATTTCTGGCCTAATGGAAGAGCTCAAGATCACCGTGGTCGAATCGAAAAAGTCGGGGACGCTTCACAACGCCGAAGAGGCGATACAGGAGACGCGGAGCATATTCACCGAGGGCGAATAGGAGCATGGTTCTTCTTTTATAGGATGACCACCTATATACAAATCAATGTCCACTAGTGCGACTCACAATAATACCACCGCCTCGACTACCACCACCACTTCTACTACTACTACTACTACAACAACAAACATTAGGGAAATGACACCGGAGCAGACCGCCGAAGCGATCAAGAACATCGCAAAGCGGATAAGAGAAGAGTCTGCGAGGATGAGAGAGACCGTCAAGATAGTCAGGCAGAGCGGCGCCATAGAGGAACTGACAGAGGCCGTTCGAGAGGCCGCGCTTGCAGCGCGCGACAGCGTCAAGGAGATAAACGACGCAGCAAATGACCTGAAGCAGCGCGGCGTTATAAGCGAGACCATAACTGCGGCTGAAGAGACGCGCGTGCATGCGCGCGAGACTGCACAGTACGTGAAGGAAACGGTCAGCAGCAGCAGCAGGAAGCAGCCGACAGACACCACCACTACGAAAGAAACAACGAGCCCCGCATAGCCTTCCCCTTTTTTGAGGGTGAAAAATCTCCTGCTAAATTATTTCAAGATGTTTTTATTGACGTATCTGTGTACCTATAGGCGTGAAATATAGAAGCAGAACTGACATAACGGCTCAGATTCTAGAAGCTGCCAACGGTGGCGTCACAAAGACCAAAATCATGTACAAGGCGTTCCTGTCATATGCTCAGCTAAAAGAATACCTGACCGTTCTAATAGAAAACGGCCTGCTTGAATACATCGAGGGCGAGCAGGTTTACAAGACGACAGACAAGGGTAACAGGTTCCTGAAGATATACAACCAAATTGGCGAATATGTGACGCCTGACGTAACAGAGAAATAATCTATATAAAGCCACTGACGCCCGATCAATGCTGTGTCCCCAAAGCGGCAAGTAGTAATCATGACTGCAGTATTTGCTGTAGTGGGCATTAGTGTGAGCGTCGGCATCATTGCAGCCGGCGGCGGGTTTTCCGGCCCAGGGCCATCCTTTCTGGATCCGCCGACTGAAGAGGACATTTGGGAAGTTGGCACAAACATACAGGACGGGACCGCCCTTGAGTACTCGCTGGCAGCCGTCGGGCCGTCAAGCGAGCTTGACGCCGCGCAGGTGTCCATGACCTTTCAAGATGCCGGCGACAACTGGAACGTGGAGTTCGCAGTTACCAACGGCACGGGACAGGCAATCGAGCGCACGATAACGATGTCAAAGCAGCTTACACGCGAGGGAGAGCTGGACGACTCATTCAGGCCGTACCTTGAGCCGATACAGTCGTCAATCCTTGCTGTGCGGGACATGGACTACTCTGGCAGGCCAAAGTACCTTGTGGTGGGCGCGCCATGGAACACGATATTCGTCGGCTCATCGTCTGTTACGGTAAGCATCACCGGCGAAAAGATGGTGCAGACGCCTGCAGGCACTTTTGACGCCTTTGTGCTGAGCTACGAGCTTGGGGAGCGGACGAGCAGGATATGGGTCACGAAGGACATGCCGCTACCAGTCAAGGCAGAAGTCTATGACGCAGAAGACAACCTGCAGTACAGGTATGAGCTGGTCAGCGCTTCCGGCGTACCTTCTTCTTCTTCTTCTTCCTCCTCCTCTGGTGACACGACAAGCAACTTGTGATTATTTAGATTGCAGGCTGTATCTCCCTGACGCTAAAGCTCTTGAACTCAAAAGTAGCGTTGTCTACCCGGAACATCACGCGGGGCCTCTCCCCTGCGATTATGTGATCGGGCGCTCTACCGCACATTATGGTTTCGCTGCTCCACCCGCCGCTGTCGATAGTCTCTGTCATCTTGACCCAGTTGTTTTCTGCCCTGTCGTCGACCCACAGCTCCAGCCTGACGCCATCAGGGACATTGTATGCTACCAGCTTGATGCCAATCCACCTGTCTGTCAGCGATCCGATCGACAATTCAGAAAAGCGCTTGTCTGTGTAGCCTTCACCGTGGAAAATCTTCTTCTGGAACCATGAATTGCCCACAAATTCCAGCGCGCCAAAATAAGCAGTTGCATCGCATGGGTCGTCCTGAGAATGCTTGCCGCTCCTCGCCGCCCATGCAAATTCTTCTTCAAATGAAAACGACTCCAGCTTCACATATCCGGTCATCTCTATATCCCTCCACGCCAGAGGAGATGTGACATACATCCTGAGGCCGTGTTCGGGCCCGGCCGTCTCCCGGCTTATCAGCCAAGAGCCATCAGGAGTGCGATGAAGAGG
>DAINRX010000009.1:6765-9652 GCA_036741635.1 Nitrososphaera sp. | reverse complement strand
GCCCGGCCGTCTCCCGGCTTATCAGCCAAGAGCCATCAGGAGTGCGATGAAGAGGCGTAGCTGCCGGGCTTATGACAAACATGCCGTCAAGAGGGTTATCCGGGTTGAGGTACCATTCCTGCCCACCCTCCTTTGTAGGATAAATTTCCCTGACCCCAAACCTGTCATACCTTACAGCAACCTCCTCAGTAGGAGGACGAGGAGGAGGGGAGGCGGTGATGCTTGTGAAAGCCACAACTACTGCCACTGTTAATGCAATGCAGGCCGCGACTGCTGCCATTATTATGATAAATTTTTTGTTGGCAGCAATCGCCTTTGGTAAAAGCACCATATACGGTCTTTTATGACTCTGTAAACAGTATTAACGATTCAGTATTAACGATCAAGAAACAATCTGTTGAATGAATTTTTCATCACCCAGGGAAATACACATTCTGCATGAGCCAGTCGCCGTACGACCTGACTTTTTCGTCGACCCTGCACCAGAAATGCACTGAGCCCGGCAAAACTTCTATTCTTTCGCCAGATGACGCCATAATTACCTTGACGCCTTCCTTGCCCTCGTACATGTATGCGTCCTGCGGCCTGGCGTCACTGCCAAGCAGCTCGACTGCCTTTTGCTTTACTATTTCTCTTCGCACTGGGAACGTCCTGCGGAACTTGTCGATTACAATGCCGACGTTCTCCATGCCGTAGGCGTCAATGTCTGATATCTTGCCTGCGACCGGAAAATGCAGCTGCAGATCGACGCCGTAGCGCGAGCCCGTGAAAACCGCAAGCTCGTTTACCTTCTGATACGCTAGGTTGGGGCTCTTCCTCAGCGCGGCGGCAAGAGCATCGCGGTTGAGCCCGATGGTCTGCCTCAGGTCGTCCATCATGCTAGAAAATAATGCGGTCGTCGTTGCCAACATTGTCTATGCGCGGTCTGCTATTAATTAGCATTAGGTTAAAAGTCTGATGATGCGGATATTGCAAATCTTCCAGCTGATGGCACGTGTGCGTGTGTGCGTGCGTGCGTACGTGCGCCTCTCTCATGCTTGGACAGCCGCAAGTAGAGGATTGACCATGCCCAGAAAAGTCAAAAGAATAAAGAAAGAGGATCTACCATGTAATTGCAGCTCTGGTTGTTGATATTTTTACTCGTATTTCTAGATCAAAGTCTGACAGTATTTCTTTGCACCTTGTTCGAATGGTAACTTCTGTAACGCGGGAAAAGCTGGCAATGTCCGCAAGGTACACGTTGTAGCCGCAAATACATGCAGATATGTAGAGGTAAGCAGCCGCGATGCCGACAGGATCCTTTCCAGACAGCAGTATGTTGCTTTCTGTCTGCTGGGCGACCTCTACAGCCAGCCTCTGCACTCGCCAGTCGATTCCTGCCGTGTTCGCGATCTTGGCGATGTACCTGTCTACCGGTATCACCTGATCGAGCTGACATGCAGCAGGATATCTCGCCATCGCCTCGCCTGATTCCACAGGATCAGCCATGCACATGACCATTCTTTTGTAGCATTGAAACGCCATTTTAAAAGATGACCTTCTGTTGTCGTCGCAAAAGTCGACGGAGCTGACGATCTCTTTCAGCCCACGCACGATGCAGGATTGCTTGCACGCAAGATACACCGCTGCTACAGCGTTTCCAGTGACTGATAGCCCCTTTGTGTCGTTTCTGGACGAATAGCTCCTGTATATCTTGGCGGCCGTTTCAGACAGCGATCTTGGAAGGAGCATCTTGGAGCATATTTTGTCTATCGCCAACAATACTCTGGCGACCCTTCTTTCTTCAGACGACGCCTTTATCCGAGCATGCAGCCTGCGCGCACTTGCAATGCGCTCGGCAGTTGCACAACTGATCGGCTTGCCAGTGTAATCCTTGTCTGAAATTCCAATTTCTGTGTTTAGGCCGCGATTCATCAACAGAAAGCTGCTTTGTCCGCTGCCACGCATGTTTTTCATCCTATCGTCAGGATTGCTTGAATGGGATTCATGCCCGCAGTAAGCCATCTTGTCCATCACAACGTACCCGCATGACTGGCAGATGTATTCGCCACAGGATGTGTCAAAAATGAGGGCAGAACTGCACTCGGGGCATGATGGCTTCGCAGGGCTATTGTTGTTGAAGACGATGATCTCTTCTTCCACTTCCTTTCACTACCATGTGCCATAAGACAGCATAATAGTAGTTACAACACGCGACCCTGCTGGAAACGAGGCTACCGTTCTCATTTGCATGCATATGATAATACTTCTAAATGGGTGCATTATCAGAGAAGATATCTCTAGAACCATTTCTTCATTAGATGATGAATATAGAACTTATACTGCAATGTTACAAGAATTTAACCCAAGCCCAAACGATCGTTTGTACTAAAGCTACCCATAAATTAATCTCGTAAGTTAATCACAGGTGCTCGCTCTACTTTTGCAAGCCAGCCATACAGGAACGCATCATGACTTGATAAAAATTAACTATCAATGTTATTAACAGCTTTGAGTCGTTGCAGCATGAATCACGTAATACTACAACAACGGCAAGAAGCAGCTACAACAACAGATGATGTTGATGACAACGACGACGGAGGCAGCAGAGATGTCTAGAAGGCAGGCGATCTTTATCTTTGGGGTGCTAGGCTTTACCATAGGCTCTGTAGGATACATGGCGGTGCCAGAGGTGGCGTCGTGGCTTGGCAGTGTACTGCCAGAGGTGTTTGCCAATCAGGCCGTACTGGGATCAATTCTCGCAGGCATAGCAGGATCTGTTGTAAGCACCTTTGCAGTGGTAACTTGGGCAAACAGATCGGCGGCATAACAACAACAATACAACAATACAACAACTTTTTCCAATTTTCTATTTTCATGTATTTGTCATCAAACTTTATTCTGAAAT
>DAINRX010000009.1:0-6665 GCA_036741635.1 Nitrososphaera sp. | reverse complement strand
AACTTTTTCCAATTTTCTATTTTCATGTATTTGTCATCAAACTTTATTCTGAAATGTCTGGTTGTCAGCACATGACCAGTATGTTTGTCTTTGCGCGTTACCAATTATCTTTTAAAAGCCGTGGATAAACGAAGATGACTTATACGACATTGGCTCCATCCTAACATCAGCGTTTTCAGGGGGTATCTGAGGATTCCTGATCGGCTACGCTATAAAAAAGGGGATAAAGATCATAATGACCATAGCAGGCCTTTTTCTTACGGGTTTGGCCTATCTGAATTACCAAGGGTTGATCAACGTAGATTGGGGAAAGGTCGTTTCAGTGACAAATACGGCTATAACGGAATTTTCAAATAGCACTGGCGGATATGTCTCCCCCGTGATGGACAGCCAAGTAGTTCCTACGATGATGAATTTTGGCGTTCCCTTGACTGGCAGTTTTGCTGCCGGCTTTGTTCTGGGCTGCCTTAAAGGCTAGGTGGAAAAAACAGTCAATCAGTTAGTATATAGGGTCCTATCCGGGCAAGCTAGCTAAAAATACTTGCACACTTTGTAAAGATTCGCTACAAGTATCCGTATATTCTATAACCACTAATCATTGCATATGTTTGTAAATGTCGTATGTGACAGATGCAGCTCTATCATACATAAGATGAAAGTCCTCAGATCGGTAAAGGAAATTTCGAACCAGTTCAACAACCTGTGCCCCTATTGCGGCGCGCTGCTTAACCCGAAAGACTTTGTAGTCAAGGCGACAAAGAAGACATAGGCGGGGCCAATAAATAATTTCTTAATTGATACAAAAGAAAGATGAGAGGAGTTTCTCAGCAAGCATCATCGCTGGTATTATAATATAATATCATAGCATAGCAGCGCCGAAGCGCGTTAAAGCCGTCGTGGCCTCTCTATAACTGCTTGCTTACATGCCTTGGCTTGAACAACTCCCCGTATTACAATAATTATTATAGCGCCTCGTGGAGAGCTCTATCATAGTTGAAATCAGAACAGCTCTTTGGCAGGGCAAAAAAGATCCTGCCCGGCGGCGTCAACAGCCCAGTTCGCTTTTACGATCCTTACCCATTCTTTGCCATCTCAGCTAGGGGCAGCAAGATAACCACTGCCGATCACAAGACCTACCTCGATTTTTGCATGGGTTACGGGGCGATGGTTCTGGGTCACGGCTACCCTTCAGTCGTTGAAGCGGCAAGGTCGCAGCTGGAAAACGGGACGCTGTTCTGCGTCCCGACAGAGAGGGAGGTCAAGCTGGCAGAGATGATATGCAAGGTGGTGCCGTCTGCAGAGATGGTACGAATCGTCAACACCGGCTCTGAAGCCACTATGCATGCAATCAGGCTTGCCCGCGCGTTTACAAAGAGAAAGGGCGTGGTAAAATTTGAAGGCGGGTACCACGGCGCCCATGACTACGTGCTTGCCAAGGCTGGCTCTGGCGCCGCCAGCATGCTTGCCTCGGAGGGCGTGCTTGAAGAGGCGTCAGTGCACACGGCAGTCGTGCCGTACAACGACCCTGCTGCACTTGAGCGGGCGATTGAAAAAAGCAGGCCGGCCTGCGTGATAATGGAGCCGGCCCTTGCAAACATCGGCCTTGTGCCGCCGGAGAAGGGATACCTCAACAAAGTGAGGAAGGTAACGCAGCAAAACGATGTGGTGTTGATATTTGACGAAGTAGTCACTGGCTTTCGCCTTGCGCTTGGCGGCGCTGGCGAGTTCTTTGGCGTCAAGCCGGACTTGGCGACGTTTGCAAAGGCGCTTGGCAACGGATTTCCGATAGCCGCGATTGCAGGCAAGAAGGAAATAATGCAGCAATTGGCGCCGGCAGGCAGGGTCTACCAGGCAAGCACGTTTGCAGGCAACCCAGTTTCAGTGGCAGCCGCGACTGCAACCCTTGAAACTCTGATAGAAGCCAAGAACGCCATCTACCCGCAGATAGCAAGGACATGCGATAGCATCGTCGACGGTATCAAGGACATGATGTCAGACAGCAAGCTTGACTGCGTGATAAACTCGATAGGCTCGATGTACCAGCTCTTCTTTACCTCTGAAAGGGTAAAGGACGACGCAACCGCAAGGAAGGCAAGCGCGGCGACCTTCCGCAAATTATTTGACGAGTTGATAAAGTGTGACGTGTTCATACCGCCTTCGCAGTTTGAGACGTGCTTTGTGTCGTATGCGCACACGGAAGACGACGCCGACAGGACAGTCGAGGCATACGGCGAGGCATTTCGCAGGATAAAGAAGCAGCAATGAAAGCTACTATAAGGGTCGGGACTAGGGGAAGCAGGCTTGCAATCGCGCAGACTGAAATCGCGCTGTCCGCGCTTCGTAAGGCGCACCCGGGAGCGCGCTTTGAAGTAGTAACGATAAGCACCAAGGGCGACGTAGACAAGAGGCCGCTCTTTACGATGGACGAAAAGGGGATCTTTGAAAAGGAGGTCAACGAGGCCGTCAAAAATGGTGATGTCGACTTTGCGGTCCACAGCCTCAAGGACATACCCTCTGATCTTTCAGAAGAGCTGGTGGTCGCGTGCATTCCCAAGAGGGCGAGCCCAAACGATGTCCTTGTCAATGACAAGAGGCAAAAGCTGAAAGAGCTTGCGCCCGGCTCAGTGGTGGGAACAAGCAGCCTCCGGCGCGCAGTTCGGCTGATGCGATACAGGCCCGACCTCAACGTCAAGCCGATAAGGGGCAACGTTGAGACGAGGGTCAAGAAGGTCATCAGCGGCGAGTATGGCGCGGTGGTGCTGGCAGAGGCCGGTCTAACGCGCATTGGCATGAAGGACGTCATCGTGGAGCGCTTTAGCGTAAGGGACTTTGTCCCGGCGCCTGGGCAGGGCGCGATATCCATCGTGTGCAGAAAGGGCGACAAAGCACTCACCAACATGCTAAAGCAGATAGAGGACCCGCGCTCGCGGGCCGAGGTCTTGGCAGAGCGCGCGCTGGTAAGCAAGGTAGAGGGCGGCTGTCGGTTTCCACTTGGCGCGGTCGCAGTGACAAGCGACGACGACGACGATGGCAAGATGACACTTTACGCAAGCGTCTTTTCCGCAGACGGCAAGCGTGGCATCAAAGTAAAAAAGGTGGGCAAGGCAGCCGAGCCGGAAAAGCTGGGCAACAAGGTGGCTGACATGCTGGTAAAGCAGGGCGCGATGGAGCTGGCAGAAGGCTGGCGCAAGGCCGTAGAAGAGTGGAACAGCAGGCTATGATGAAAAAGAAGGGCAAGGTTTTCATCTGCGGGGCCGGGCCGGGCGACCCCGGGCTTGTTACGGTGCGCGCGATGGAACTTTTAAAAATGTGCGACGTCATTCTGTATGACAGGCTCGTCGGCAAGGAGATAATCGACCAGATCCCTGCAAAGGCAGAAAAGGTGTTCGTGGGCAGGACGGTGGGCGACCCGACTACGCACCAAGACAGGACTAACAAGCTGATGGTGCAGCACGCGAAAAAGGGTAAAACGGTCCTGCGGCTCAAAGGCGGCGACCCGTTCATCTTCGGCCGGGGGGCGGAAGAAGCCGAGTACCTCATCAAGCACGGCATTGAATTCGAGATAGTTCCCGGCATAACTTCTGCGATAGCGTCGCCGGCGTACGCCGGCATCCCCCTGACGCATCGGCGGCATTCGTCGTCGGTAGCCATAGTCACCGGCCACGAGGGCGCCGAAAAGGACGAGCTGGTGATCAGATGGGGCAGGCTTGCCGGCGCAGTCGACACCATAGTAGTCCTGATGGGCATAGAGCAGCTTGGGCAGATATCAAATGATCTGGTAAAGGCGGGCATGAAGAAGAGCACCCGGGTTGCGATAGTTGAAAGCGGCACCACGAGCAAGCAGAGGGTTGTCAGGGGGACGCTTGGCACGATAGCAGCCGCCGCCAAAAAGTCCGAGGTCCGACCTCCTGCAGTCATTGTAATAGGCAAGGTGGCTGCCCTTGGCGACACGCTTGGCTGGTTCAAATGATCCTGAAGGGCAAGACGCTTGCAATCACAAGGAGCGAGCGCGACGCGGAAGAATTTTCCCGGCTCGTCGCTGCCGAGGGGGGCAAGGCGATTGCGCTCCCAACCATAGATATAGTCCCGGCTGGGCCGCAGGCTGCAAGGGAATTTCTCGACAAGCTGCACGACAAAAAGCACGACTATTGCGCGTTTATGAGCTCGCAGGCGGTAAGCGTCCTGTTCGAGCTTGCAAGCAAGAGCGAGATCATTTCTGCGCTCGAATCAACTGCAGTCATTGCAGTGGGCCCCAAGACACGCCAGAGCCTTGAAGAGCGCGGAATAAGCGTCAGGCTCATGCCGGAGAAATTCTCTTCCGCTGGCTTGGTGGAGCTGCTGCTGTCCGGAGCCAAGCCTGCAGGCAAAAAGATAATCATCCCGCGCAGCGGCGCCGCAAACGAATTTGCCACCGAGGCGCTTACCAAGATCGGCATGCAGGTAGACGAGGTCTTTCTCTACAGCGTGCGCACGTGCGCCCCGTCGTCTGCATGGGGCGAATTTTCTGCGCTCCTGCTGCGAAAGAAGGTAGACGCTGTCATTTTCACGAGCGCTTCAAGCGTCGGCTCCTTTTTTGAGATAATGGCAAAAATATCGCCTGGCCATCCGCGGCTTGACAGCGTCACCCGGGTAGTGTCGATAGGTCCCTTTACGAGCAAGGAGTTGAGAGGCAGGGGCATCATCAAGTGCTTTGAGGTGAAAGAGCACACGGTCAAGGGCGCGCTTGAGCTGGCCAAGAATATTGTATAACTCTTTTTAGCCATTTTGACCATATCTGCGTCATGACAGAAGCAACAACTGCTACTGGCAAGCAGGGCGCCTTGCTTGAAGACTCGACGTACAATGTGATAACTCAGATCGAAAAGAAGGCGGACTTCCTCTACTCTGCAGTTGAAAAATACATGCGCGACGCGGAAAAGGACAACAAGCCGGAGCTGGTGAAACTGTGGAACTCGATTAAAGAAGACGAGCAGAACCACCTGAAGATGCTGCGGGATGAACTGATAAAAGAAGCTAAGGAAAATAAATTAAAGTAGGAAAGAATTGGCAGCCTTGGCACGCCTAGTCTCTATATGCCTGCCAGCCTGTCTGCCATCCTTTCCACTGTTGCGAGGTATTCGATTCCCTTTGAGGTAGTGTAGTATTGCTTGAGAGGGAGAGAGACTCTATGTCCAAGCAGCCCGCTCTTCATCAATTGCGAAATGTATTCACTAGCCTGACTGTGCGTAAGGTAAGCGTAAAACATTATGTTAGTGATGCCCGCATCGCCCGTGAGCTCCGCAGATGTTGCGCATGATTTCGTCTTTTTGAAGAACGTCAAGGGTCGGCAGCTGCTACTGTAGCCGCGGCAACAGAATACGATTGGCCATCATCTTAGCCTCTTGAGCTGGCTGCGGAGCCAGACTATGTAAGTTCGCTGCGGCTTCCTTAGCTCTATAGCCTGCAGGCAGAGAGCTCCCTAACTGCAGCCCTGTTCTTTTTCCAGTCAAGCCTGCTGTGCCGCCTCGCCAGTAGGTAGTACACAGGCGCTGGTCCAGAAGCTCTACAGGGAGCCGGCTTATTATCCAGATGTCGCAGGCGACCTCACCGTGAGGTATCCCAGAGCCGTTTCCCTGCACTAGATGCGTCAGCTCGTGCGCTATTGTGTAGCGCGAAGCGTTAGGGCACAGGCGAAATACCGGAGGCGACGTCCAGCCGGTGGCAGTGCCCTCCACCCATCCCCGCCTGGCCATGATGGCGCCGCAGATTATCCTCCTGTCCTGCAGCAGCTCTGAGAAAAGGCTGCTGTAGAGACCTCTAGAATCCTAGCCCTGAACTCCGGGCTGAAGCTCTGCTGGGCGCGCCTGCTGGACTCTATCGGCATCTGCGGCTGCCAGAACTTGCAGGCGCTGTGGTTATTAACAACTTTTCGCAAAGAATAGTGAGTGAGTGAGTGAGTATAGTACAGCTATTAACATGAAAATGATTCCTCAAACTTATTAATGCAGTCGAACCTCCTAACTCCGATGCCGATCAACATTCGCGGGCATGATGTCAACCCTGCGCTCGTGGTAATAGACGTGCAGAATGGCTTTGTGAGCAAGGGCGGGTCATATGACCAGCTTGGGATGGACGTTTCCCGCTACAGGCAGGCCATCCCCAAGATGGCAGAATTGATAGCGCTGTGCAGAAGCGCCGGCATCCCGATATTCTACACCCAAGCGGTTAGGGAAAAGTCAGGCATTGACCTTTTGACAAACACCCACAAGATCCTCCCAAAGTCAAGGGAAGAGAGGATACGAAAAAAGCCCATCTGCGTCAGGGGCACGTGGGACGCGGAGATTGTTGACGAGCTAAAGCCGTCGCCAGAAGACCACATCGTCATCAAGAGGCGCGACTCTGCCTTTCAGGACACCGAGGTAGGCGTCTGGCTAAAGAGCATCGGCGTCGACATCTTGGTATTCTGCGGGATAGACACGTCCATTTGTGTGGAAACGTCGTTGAGGGATGCGTTTAACAATGGATACGACGTGATACTCATTTCAGACGCGACGGCGTCTGGAAACACCAAGCACTTTGAATCTTCGCTCGAGGTCGTCAGGGAATACTACGGCCTTGTGATGGATGTCAAGGAGTTCAGCCAGCATCTGCTGCCCCAGAAGGCCGAGCAGCGCAAAAGGTAGTAG
>DAINRX010000008.1:0-22615 GCA_036741635.1 Nitrososphaera sp. | reverse complement strand
CTATTTTAGAAGCTTGATCGGACGACAGCGGCAGGGTAAAGTAGAATGACGCCCCATTCCCATCTGAATTGTTTTCTGCCCAGATCTTTCCACCATGTGCTTCAACAATGCTTTTTGATATGAACAAGCCCAAGCCTGTACCTTTTTGAGACCTGCTCACAAATTTTGTAAACAGCCTGGGAAAGATTTCTGGATCTATGCCAGGGCCCTCATCAGCTACCCTCACAGTCAATTGACCGTCCTGTTGTTTTTCTGTGGTTATGGTTATCGTCCCTTTCTTCTTGGTGAATTTAAGCGCGTTATCTAGCAAGTTAGAAACGACCTGCGTTATCCTGTCCTTGTCAGCCTCTATTGTTACTTCTTCCTTTGGTTCATACCGAAACGTGACATCGCCATTGACAATCTTCTGCCTCCCATAATCATTAAGCAGATTTATCATTACTTCGCCGATTTCAAACCTTGTTTTCTTTAACTTCAATGATTTGCTTTCAATCTTTGCCACGTCAAGTATGTCTTCAGTAAGCCGCTGGAGCCTTCTTGCGTTGCGGGCGATCATTTTAATGTCGTCGCTCTTATCAGGCATCTCGCTTTCCAGCATCTCTGTCATGCCCAGTATCGGCTGCACCGGCGTCCGGAGCTCGTGGGCCGCTATGTTGATGAATTCCTGCTGCATCCTATCGTGAGCCTTGAGCTGCTCGTTTGCTTTCCTCAACTCTGCGGTCCTTGTGTCCACTGTTTGCTGCAGCCTCTTGTTCCACAAAAAGATGACAAATATGATCCCTGACGCAGACGCTGCAATTCCGATAATCATGAGCATGGTAAGGTTCTCTTGCTGATCAATCAGAGCTGCCGCAGCAGTTGCCTGCCCGTGCGGCGCGAAAATGTACAGCACTCCAAACTGCTGCCCTTCGAGGATCACCGGCTGGTACGCAAACGTGACCTTTGTGTCACCTATCGCGGTGTCCTTCGAGCCTGCTTCGCTGTGGAGCGCAGCCTTGAAGCCGCTGTTGATTGAATTGACTGACTCTGGGTCAAGCGACGAGAGAAAAGACTGGTACCTGACACCAAACACGTTCTTGCCTGTGTACGGCGTGTCCTTGGAGTACAGGATTATGCCTTTGTTATCCAGCAGGCCGACCTGGCTCTGCAGCTGGGGAGAAATCTGCCCTTCAAGGAATTCACCCAAAACACTGGTCCTGATACCAGCGACGAGAACTCCTGCGAATGAGTCACCTTCATTCAGGATAATAATGGGGTACGAGATGTACAGCCTGAGGATTCTGTCATTGGAATCTGTAACGCTGCTGTAATATGCCTGCAGGGTATCCCTTGGATGAATAAAGTAAGACCGGTAGTTCAGGTCAAAGCCCCTGTACTGCTCATAGGTGGTCTGGTTCATGTTGCTAATCCAGACTATCCTGCCGTCCTTGTCAAGCCACATGTAAAAGTCCACGATATCTTCGCTGGCCAGTTCAGCATTGTCGATCATGGTCCTTGCGCTCTCAAAATCGGCCTGCTGCACTGACGGAGATTTTGCGATAATGTTCAGGTTGTGTGTGACATCGGCAAGCTTGTTTGCCAGAGAGTTTGAAAGATCGTGCACCTGGATCTCTGCGTTCGATCTTATTTCGTGAACTGCGATTTCCTCAATCTGCTCTGACGTGTGTGCAGAGTAGTTGTATGACACGATAGAAAGAGACGCGGCTATAGCTATGATCAAGAGAAGCAAGGCTGAATTTCTCTTGGAAAAGATGCCACTCATGATGATTCTTCAAGCCTCTCTGGCACGACTAGCTCCCTGGCCAGCACGTCATTTGTCAGCTCATTCAGCCTCGACTTTATCTCGCCGGGAACTCTGCCCTCAAGACTGTGGAAGGGAGCAAGGTATACAATGCCATCGCCAGAAGCGCCTTTCTCTTTCTCTATGCCCGGCCGGAGTATCTCACCGCGAAAATCGCCGCCTTGAACCATCTGCACTGCCTGGTCGTATGCCTTGTCCACGTCAAGCACAAAAGACGAAAGAACCGTGTCCGGCGCTAGCGCGTTCTGGTCCTGCACCGCTCCAAGGGCGTAAACGTCGCCGTCCCTGGCAGCCTGGATTACGCCGTGCCCCGAAGAGTCGGCGACGTGGAATATAATGTCGACTCCCTGGCGGATAATCGAAGTCGCCGACTCTTTTCCCTTCTCGGGGTTATCCCAGTCATTCAGGTAAGTTCCTATAACCTCGATGTCTGGGTTTACCGTCCTTGCTCCCTGCTTGTAGCCCTCGAAAATGTTGATCAGGTTAGGGTACTCTTCTCCGCCCACGTAGCCTATCACGTTTGTCTCTGTCATCATTGCTGCAAGAGCCCCGAGCAGAAACGACCCTTCCTGCTGCATCGGGAAAATGGAAGCTACGTTGTTGCTTGACTGGACAAGGCCCGTAAAGACGACGAACTTTGTGTCGGGGTGTTGCTTTGCGACGCGAAGAGCGGGCTCTCCCCATTGAAAGCCATGGGCAATTACAAGGTCATATCGCGCTTCTGCATATTTTCTCAGCGTCGACTCGATGTCCGCGATCTCGACATTATCCTCGGTAGCAACTTCAGACTCGTATTTGCTGGCGATAAACTCTGCAGCATCTCGCGACGAAGCTCCCCAGCCCCTGTCCGTGAACAGGGCGTCGGTAACCACAGCTATCCGCAGCGGGTCGTTTGCAGAGGAATTTGAAGAAGATTGAATTGCCATGGGGAAGATGATGACAGCAGCGATCACTGCGACAGCGATAGCTATTCCTGCCAAGGTGACAACATATTTTCTAGGTAATCTAGCTACCATCGTGTTATGCTACTCAATTCTTGCAGTTGAGATATTTAAGAGGAAACATATACACAGCATCATTTGTTCAGGCGCAGGATCTGTCTGCCTTGACCATTTTGTTATACTATTACTATTGCTACTGCCAAAGATCAAACTTTACCTTCATGCCTTCTACAATGCCGTACTTGTCGGCAAAGCCTGCGACGGTCTCTAGCACATAGAGCGAGTCTGCGCCTGGCCTGTACGTCTGGCACGACACCGGGCCGCAGGGATCAAGTGAGTGCTCGACATGCACCACAGTTTTGTTGCTGTCAAGCCAGATGATGTCGATTGGGAACTTCATATCCTTCATCCAGAACGCGTATTGCCTCGGCTCGGAAAACACAAAGAGCATTCCCTCGGTCTCATTGAGGCTGTCCTTGATTGCCAGCCCCTTGCTCCTCTGCTCGCCGGTTTCTGCAATGTCGGCCACGAGACCAACTCCGTTCACGGTCACGTTGACCTGCCGGTAGTAGTAGCCGCTATCGTTGTTGTTGTTGTTGCTGCTTGCCGGTGCCGTCTCATTATTAACGACTGCTATCTCCGGCTGCAGTCTGTCGCTTTCGGCGGTTGTGTTAGTGGCCGGCCAGAAAAACAGAGCAACTGCGATCCCGGATCCGGCCGCTATGGATGCAATGATGGCAACTATCGTTATTGCGCGCATTGCCTGCTATATAATGCGCTTCTCTCTCTATATTTATTATTTCATGACGACGACGACGGCGATGACGATACAACCGGTCTTGCGAGCCGCAGGTGCATCAGCTGCGTGCCCTTGCCCTGCTGCATTATCTTGGGCTCGTTGCCCATCCGCTTGAAGTACGACGCCAGCACGAGCGCCCACGGCAGCACGTGCTTGCTGTCCACCTTTGACTGGAGGCTGACAATGTTGTTGCTCCTGTCATGCTTTAATCCGCCAAGGCAGCTTATCTTGAGCGCCGAGTTCACAAGATCCATCACTTCCGTCGCGCTCATGCCAGAGATCTTGAACCCGTGCTTCTCCTCCATAACGTCGACCAATTCCGCCGGCATCTCTGATGAGTTTATGACATATTCCAGCATCTGGGCCGACAGGCCGTTCTCGACTATTTTTGCAAGCTCGACTGCCTTTATTGCGATCGCCGGCTCGGCGTCCAGCAGGCACTTTACTTCGTTGGCCCTGCCCCACAGCTCTTCAAAGTTCTTTGACTGGAGCGCGCCAAACGAGTCCATAGAGGCAAAAAGAGCAGCCTTACCGTTGCTGCTGTCGACAGAAACCATGTGGGTCGAGTCAATGATTATCAGGTTGGACGACACGTCCGCGACTCTGAGCTCAATTCCTTCCGGCAGCGAAAAGACGCTTTCGCTGCCGATGCACTGCGCGCCAAGTATAGCCCTGATCTGTGTGCCATTTGTCACTGCTCTTACCAGCGACGGCCTGCACTGGGCAAGCAGTCTCAGCCCCCAAGGATCAAGCATGGCCGTGATGAAAGAGCGCGAGTGCGCTATCAGGTTGCCTATCTTTTTCAAAGCAGAATTCGGGTCGAGTATAAAATACCTTTTTTCCTCTGAGCCCTTGGGGCGCTGGCCCTCGTCGTTTATCTTTTGCAAGCGGTCGACTATTTTTTTCATGTTCTTCACCCTGCGCTCGTGCAGGTTGACTATCTCGGAGAACGCCTCCTCCGGCGGGATTGCGCTGCAGATAAGCGGCTTTTGCTTCGAGACCACCGCCAGCCTCTTTTTTTCCAGCTTTTTCACCGTCTGGTAGACCTTGGTGCGCGGCAGGTTGGCGTAATATGCGATTTCGCTTGCCGCAAGCGATCCCTTGCCTACCATGGTCAGGTAGGCCCTGGCCTCGTACTTGGAAAGGCCAAACTCTTCAAGGCTGCCCGGAAGATCATTATTACTACCATTGTTATTATTGTCAGTAAGCACATCTTCAGAAAATGAAAGCGAAAGGTAAAACGATTGGTCAAATAGATTGTGTCAAAGTTCAAAAAAATGCTAAGCTGTTACCGCCAGCTCTTGTTACCGCGGTTACAAAACGTTCCGGCACATAGAAGGTATTATTTCAAGTGCTTGATGCAAGAGCCGATACGACATGAATTCAAGGTGGGTAAAATCCGAGTCAATACTCAACAACAACAGCAGTGATAATGATCAAGTTTCTTCGCCGTCGCCCAAGTCCGGCGGGCCGCTCAAGCCGAGGCTGGATGCAGTGCAGAAAAAGATACAGGTGCAGATCGCAAGGCTTGAGGAGCTCTACAGTGCTCTCAAGTCAAAGGACGAGGACGCCTTCCGCAAGCTGGTGGCGTCGATAAAGGAGAGCAACACCCAGTACTCGACAGTGCTCTCGGCCGACCTTGCAAGGGCGCGGCAGGTGAGCAGGGTGGTCTTTCTGTCAAGGGTTGCGCTTGAGAAGCTGGCCGCCAAGCTGTCCTCTGTCACCGACTTTGGTAATCTCGTAATAGTGCTGAGCCCGGCGATGGCAGTTGTCAAGAACCTGAGGTCGTCGCTGACGCCCCAGGTGCCAGAGATGGAAGAGGAACTTGGCATTATTTCAGAGCTCTTGAGCGGCATACTGGTCGACGCAGGTCAAGTGGGCGGTTACACTATCAACTTCGAGACTGCAAATGAGGAAGCTGTGCGCCTGATAGACGAGGCCTCGCTTGTAGTGGAGCAGAAAATGAAAGAAGAGTTCCCCGGCATCCCGGACCTGCCGACTATCGTACCTTCATCATCATCAACAACAAACCAACTTGCCTAGCCGGCTTCGTGGCTGGGCCGGCTAGGCATGTAGTAGCCGATGATAAACTGCACAACAACTTTTGACCGTGCAGTTTTTTGTCATTTTTCCATACTCGCCATCTGCAAGCCTTGTTGTTCAAGAAGAGCCTGACTGTAAAGGAGCGAGCGAACGCTGCGCTTGCCAGCCTGCAGCGGAACGCCTACGCGATGGGCATGCTGCGCTCTCGCCTAGAATCAAGGATCAATTTTATCCTCAACGAGAACGGCGGCAAGACCGAGGGCTACCAGGAGCTTACAAGGGTGCTCGAGCTCGTAAAGAACGGCGAGATGATACTAAACGAGATGTCGGAAAAGGTCGAGTCGGCACGCTTCCTTGAGGAGTTTATCATGATAATCGACAGCGCCGCGTCGTCGGTGAGCGAGATAAAGGGCGACGTAGAGCAGCTGGTGCCGATGGCCGAGGCGGCGCTCTCCGAGATGCACGACGCCATATCCAGAGTCTCGGCAGGGATGATGTCGCCTGAGCTGAGGCAGGAGATCGAGCCGGCAATCCTCGCGGAGGCATCTGCGGCGATGGCCGCCGCTACAAGCAGCGCGGCAACTGTTGAAGCAAAGAATGAGGAGGCTGAAAGCGAGCCCAAAGAAGAGGAGCCTGAGGGCGTCGCCGTATAGGTGCAAATTATTTTGTCAGCTGAGCAACATAGATTTACACACAGGTAATTCTAACCTAGAACCCAATTCTGGCTTGAACTGTAGTTATGAGTCTCGCACCACAGGAACTAGAAAATAGCGCTAGCAAGTATGCAGCCGAGGCAATCAGGCTTGATTCCCAAGGCTCGCGTGGAATGGCAATACAGGCTTACCAGCGCGCGATCGAAGTGCTGGTCAAGCTGGTCCAGATTTACCCAGATTACAAGCTAAACAAGGTCTACATGGAAAGGGCAAACGCGTACCAGAACCGCATCAAGGCTCTCCAGATGTCTCACGGCCTTGAGGAGCAGAGGCCCGCGCCCATCCAGATAGACAATTCAAAGCAAGAGCCTTCAAACGGCCATGACAGCAGCAAGCCATCGATAACGTCTTCTTCTTCTTCTTTTTCTTCTTCAAGCAGCAAGCCAGCCAAAGTCGAGCAGCTCAAGGCAGACTTTGACGACCTTGTCATGAAGGAAAAGCCCAACGTGAGCTGGAACGAGGTAATTGGCCTTGAAGACGCCAAGAGGGCTATACGCGAGTCTATCGTTTATCCAATGAAAAGGGCAGACCTGTTCCCGCTTGGCTGGCCGCGCGGAATCCTGCTCTACGGCCCGCCGGGGTGCGGCAAGACATTGCTGGCTGCAGCAGCCGCGGCAGAAATCGACGGCTATTTCATCAACGTCGACGCCGCTTCGATGATGAGCAAGTGGCTGGGCGAGGCTGAAAAGAACATCTCGAAATTATTCAAGATGGCGCGCACCCTCAACGAAAGCGAACGCGTTCCTGTGCTGCTATTCATAGACGAAATCGACTCGCTGCTTGGCACCCGCAACAGCGAAGTAGGAGGCGAGGTGAGGGTAAAGAATCAGTTCCTGACAGAGATGGACGGCATCAATAGCAGAAGCAAAGAGTCGCAACTATACGTCATCGGCGCGACCAACAAGCCCTGGAGCCTTGAGGCGGGATTCCTGCGCAGATTCCAAAAGAGGATCTACGTCACACTGCCTGACAACGCGTCAAGGACCAACCTCTTTATGCAATACACAGGGCCTCTGAACGTCGACGGCTCGCTTAGGGTGGAGGAGCTGGCAAAGGTAAGCGAAGGCTACAGCGCAAGCGATGTCAAGGACATCTGCCAGTCAGTCCAGCTAAGAGTGGTAAACGAGCTGTTTGAAAGCGGCAGGGCGATGGAGGCCGGCACGAACCCAAGACCAATAAACATGTCAGACTTTAAGGAAATACTAAAAATACGCAAGCCTTCAGTCAGCGTCGACATGATAAGGGCCTACATGCGGTGGAGCGACCAGTTCAAGGCGCTCTAATTTTCCTTCTCTTTCTCCTAAAGAGGTTTTTTCCCATACTTTATATATCTAGTCTAGGGCACGGTTGTTCGTTAAATGGCATTTGAAGACATTCTTCCTATTGGCGCGTCTGTAGCGTCGATGGGGATTGCGGCAGGACTTGCAGCGTGGGTCGCAAAGCAGCACAGCGGAACCGAAAAGATGTTGAGCATTTCGTCGGCCGTCAGGGCCGGCGCTCAGGCTTTCTTGAGGCGCGAGTTCAAGATAGTGATACCGGCGGCAGTAGCACTCGCAATAATAATTGCATTTACTTCAGGATTTTCAAACGGCATAGCCTTTGCAGTTGGGGCGGCGCTATCTGGCATTACGGGCCTCATCTCCCTCAAGATAACTGTCAAAGCGGCAGTAAGAGCGGCCCAAGCAACATCGAAAGGATTGGGTCCGGCATTTGCCACTGCGTTCCGCGGCGGAGCCACGGTCGGGCTTTCAGTGCCGGCGATGGCTCTTATTGTTATTACAGTATTGTATTTCGTGTTTTCCGACCCGCTCATGATAGCCGGAGTGGGAATCGGCGCAAGCCTGATAGCGCTTTTCATCAGAGCCGGAGGAGGCATTTTCACAAAGGCGGCAGACCTTGGGGCCGACTTGGTAGGCAAGGTCGAGGCGGGCATCCCTGAGGACGACCCGCGCAACCCTGCCACTATAGCGGACAACGTGGGCGACAACGTGGGTGACGCAGCAGGCATGGGCTCTGACGTCTACGAGTCGTACATCGTCACGATACTTGCTGCTATGCTGCTGGGCGCTCTTATTGTTCCTGCGTCCCTGCAGGCGATTGGCGGCGACAGGTTTGGGCTCACCACACTTCCAGTCATTGGCATCGAAGTCAATCCCCTTGTCCTGTACCCGATGCTCATTGGAGCGTCCGGGCTCATTGCGTCGATAATTGGAGCCATGACGATCACTTCAAGAAAAATCTCTGACCCGATGAAGCCGCTCAACATCGCGTTCATGGTCAGCGCGGCGATAGCCATTGCGCTCAACTTTTTCTTTACCACGACGTTTCTTGGTTACAACATGCTGTCCTACACGCTCTTTACGACCACGGTTGTAGGCGTGATACTCGTGCCGGTCATACAGAGGATCACCGACTATTACACCAACTACAAGTACAAGCCGGTGAAAGAGATAGCTGACTCGACAAAGTGGGGCTATGCCTCAAACACGCTCACCGGCATAATCATGGGCATGCAGTCCGCCGGCCCGTTCATGCTTGCAATCGTGGTCGTGCTAGGCGTTTCCTACGGCATCACCTATGGAATAACTCAGGACCCGCTCATGGGAATCTATGGCACCGCGATGGCTGCAATGGCGATGCTCAGCCTTGCAGGCATTGTGCTCTGCATCGACGCGTTTGGGCCAATAAGCGACAATGCCGGCGGCATCGTGGAGATGACTGGCATGGGAGACGAGAACCGCACGATAACTGACAAGATTGATGCAGTTGGCAACACCACCAAAGCGATAACGAAGGGTTTTGCAATCGCAAGCGCGGGACTTGCGGCGCTTGCAATGATTCAGGCGTTCCAACACGAAGCTGACAAATTGTTCCCCGCGATGGCGTTTGAATACTCGCTGTCAGACGTCGGGCTTGTAATCGGCCTGCTCGTCGGCGGCCTCATTCCGTTCTTTGTCACGAGCCAGCTTATCGGCGGCGTCAGCAGGTCTGCAGCCAAGATGGTGGACGAGGTTAGAAGACAGTTCAAGGAAAAGCCTGGCATTATGGATGGCACAGACACGCCGGACTATGCACGGTGCGTCGACATTGCCACTGGCGCAAGCCTCAAAGAGCTGTGGAAGCCGGCAGCCGTTACAGTTGCCGCGCCGATCATTACCGGAGTGCTGCTTGGGCCGACCGCAGTGGCAGGAGTGCTCATGGGGGCTGTTGTAAGCGGCCTGTTCCTTGCATACCACCTGGCAAACAGCGGAGGCGCGTGGGACAACGCTAAGAAGTACATCGAGATGCAGGGCAAGAAAAAGACAGAAGCTCACGCAGTCGCAGTCGTGGGCGATCTGATAGGCGACCCGTACAAGGACACTGCCGGGCCAGCATTGAACACAGTGATCAAGCTGCTCAACACGGTGGCTATAGTGTTCGTGCCAGTGTTTATCGCAATACTGGCGCTCTAGTCCCAGTTCAAATTCCACTGGCTCCACTATTTTAAGGGGGATATATGTAGAGAGGCGGCATTTGGGTCCCTATTGATATCACTAAAGGTTAAAGCAACACACGCTATAGTTAAGGAGTTGATGAAGGTTCTACTATTAATATACCTCTCATGCCTTCCTCTGAGTGAATTGTGCATAGATAGTTAAAGATTCCCTCCTTGTCGAAGCGATACTGCCAAGATTGGTTTGGTTGAATAAAGCCGCTGTCTATTGCCACTGCAGATGTTTCTGCATTAGTATTACTACTATTCTCGGTTGAATTTTCAGGAATTATACCAGTGGTGTTAGCAGCATTTGATGCTATAGTTTGGTTGAATACACCGACCACGTTGTGAGGAAGATTTGAGGGGTTAGACCACCTGACAACAGAACCAGCATCATATATTATTACTGCATTTGGAACAAACATATTCACATCCGCACGTACAAGATTCGGTTTTGTCGTATCATTTATAGCTCTATCAGCCTGCTGTAAAATCTGCGTGACTTGGCGTTTATCTACATCAACTAGGATATTCCAGATTTGTTGATGCGACTCGATTTTTTCGTTTGCAATCTTGTCAAATGCCTTCGGCTCTGAATAAAGTGCCCCGTTAACCATTTGCCAGTTAGCTGTAATTATTACTTGACCTGCTGAGCTATGAAGGAGCTCCCCACTCTGCCTGTCAATCATAACTGTGGGCTGAACTGCAGCAATCGTAACAGCGGCTTCTTTGGCTTTGGATTCATCAAGTATCTGCTTTACTCTTGCATCACTTTGCGCAATGTCAATACCGCGCTGAGCAACATCATTGACTGCATAGACAAAAACATTTTCCTGCAGAGTAGGTTCTTGTAATACCTTCATGTCAGACTGTATCGTGACATCCGTGAGAGGATTAAATTCTCTTGCTCTTTCTTCAGGAAGAACCCCCGAGCTAATAAGGACAGCCCCAATCACTATAAAGATACCAATTATAACGAATAATGGAATTAATGATCTGAGATTTTTTCGCAATAGTCGTCATCTTTTATGTCGCTTGAAATGATATAACCCTATCATAAAGGAGAAAGGTTAAAGCTAGAGATCGAATCCCAAGTGACACAAGCTCTACCTGCTGCGGCCCTCGTCTGATGGATCAGCTAGAGCGAGATAGTATGTTATAAACGAGTTTAAGTTCACTAATACAACCTGATCACGCCGCTTTAAGATAAATTTGAATCAAGCACTGTCCTGCTCTCAGAACATAACTGCAACGACTTTTTTCCCTTCTGAGTAATTGTGAATTTTTTGGTGTCTGGATTATAGTTTAGCAAATTTTTATCCTGCAACATCACTAGATAATGAATTGTCTGCGTATTATTCATCATTGTGATATACGCAATTTTAGAACGTGAAAGCGGGTTCTTCTTTATTTCTTCTCGTACCAGAGTGTTGTGACTTGTTAATGCAGAGCTTTTTTCTTTAGTCTGGCGACATGGCAACCCACTTAGACGCTTGACCAAAAATATAAACACAGGCCGCGCTATCGACATTCGCATAGATGGAGTTTAACACTAAATTCGACGCCAAGGCGATCGAAAACGAGGTCCACAATTACCTCGATAACCTCGATTTAAGGGCTCATTTAGAGAACGAGATGGCAGGAAAAGAGCTCGTCGGCTACATAGAGGGGCCGCCTACCATGAACGGCGAGCCCCACGCCGGCCACCTACGCGGCAGGATAATCAAGGACTTATGGTATCGTTTCAATACGCTCCAAAAAAAGAAAGTCATTTTCCGCGCAGGCTGGGACACGCAAGGCCTGCCTGTGGAACTTTCCGCGGAAAAGGAGCTTGGGCTCACCGGCAGCAAGGCCGAAAACATTAGCAAGGTAGGAATTGAAAAAATAGTCGAAACCTGCAAAAAATTGATTCACGCCAACAACGAAAAGTGGGTCGCCGCCGACAAGCTGCTCGGCATGTCGTTTGACTACGAAAAGGCGTACTGGACTTTCCGCGATGAATACATCGAGCGAGAATGGCAGTACCTGAAAAAGGCGTGGGAGAGCAGCGTGCTTCGCGAGTGGTTCAGGGTAGTCGCATACTGCCCGTCGTGCCAGACGTCGCTCAGCAACGCCGAAGTGAACCAGGGCTACGAAAACGTAGAGGACCCTTCGTTCTACTACAAGGTCAAGCTGATGGACGAGGACGCATACCTGATAGTCTGGACCACGATGCCTTTTACAATAGTCACAGACGAAATGGTTGGCGCCAACCCAAAGGCCGACTACAACTATGTCCGCGTCAACAACAATGAAAGATGGATAGTCGGCGCGGACAGGATGAACGACCTGATGAAGGAGCTGCGAATTGAAGATTATGCGGTTGAAAAAACCATCAAGGGGAGCGAGCTTGACGGCAGGCACTACATTCATCCATTATTGCACATGATACCTGCCCTTGCCGAGCTAGCGAGAGCAGGCTCCATCCACTTCGTAGTCGCAGAAGATTTCGTAGACACTGTCACTGGCAGCGGGCTTGTGCACCTGTCGCCGGCAAACGGCGAGGAGGACTTTGAGATAGCAAGCAAGCGCAACATCCCGATATTTGTGCCAATAGACGACAGGGTGATTTTTACCGAAAAAGCTGGCGGCGCCTTCAAGGATCTTTTCGTGAGGGACGCTGACATGAAGGTCATCGAGGCGATGAAGGAGGCAAACGCGTCAGTCAAGATCGGGAGGATAAAGCACCAGTACCCGACATGCTGGCGCTCGCACCACAAGGTTGTCTGGCTTGCCCGCCGGGAATATTTCTACATCATTGAAAAACTTGGCGACAGGCCGCTGGAAGCAGCGCAGAACGTCGAGTACTTTTTCGAGCCTCCAAAGAACAGGTTCGTCGAGATTATCAGGGAGCAGCACCCTTGGTGCATTTCCCGCGAGCGGGTCTGGGGCACGCCGCTGCCGATATGGTCATGCATCAAGTGCGGTCACAAGGAGCCGCTGTTCTCAAGGAGCGAGATAGTGAAAAAGGCAGCTGAACTGCCTGATGGCCCGGACTTTGAGCTTCACCGGCCTTGGATCGACAGAATCAAAATAAAGTGCGGCAAGTGCGGCGCAATGATGCAGAGAGAGCCGTTCGTGCTGGACACTTGGCACAACAGCGGCGCCGCCCCGTATGCTTCGCTTACTGACCAGGAATACAGCGACCTGATCCCGGCTGCTTTTTTGACTGAGGGCATCGATCAGACAAGGGGCTGGGCATACACTCTGCTCATGGAAAACGTCATCATGAACCAGGCGGGCGTAGCGCCGTTCCAGTCTTTCCTGTTTCAGGGGCACGTGCTTGACGAAAAGGGCAACAAGATGAGCAAGAGCCTCGGCAATGTCATAGAAGCCCAGGCTCTGCTGAGCGAAAACCCTGTCGACCTCGTGAGGCTGTATTTCATCTGGAAGTCGTCGCCCATCGAGTCGCTCAACTTTAGCCTTGCAGAGATGAAGGCCCGGCCATACCAGATTCTGAGCACGCTCCACAACCTACATATCTACTTTAAGCAGAACAGCGCGTTTGATAGGTTCGATCAAGATAGGCACACTCTCCAGTGGGTCACCGAGAACAACCTGCTCAGCCCCACCGAAGTGTGGCTTCTATCCAAGCTGCAGGCGCTTGTTTCTGAAGTCACAGAATCGTTTGACAGGTGCCGGTTCCACGAAGGTGCCAAGGCAATTGATGAATTCATAATCAACCACCTGAGCCAGACGTACGTCCCGCTCACCAGGAACATAATCTGGGACGACAGCGCCGAGAACTTGGACAGGCGCCTTGCCGTCTATTCGGTGATAGGGCACGTGCTGCTGCAGCTGGACGTAATGCTCCACCCGCTGTCGCCTTTCATAACCGAATACCTCTACCTTACCTGCTTTGGAAGGAAAAAGAGCATCCTGCTTGAAAGCTGGCCGCAGCGCGACAAAAAATTAGTAAACAGCAAAGTCGAAGCAGCGTTTGACAAGATAAAGGAAATCGTGTCGCTTGCCAATGCTGCGAGGAACCTTGCCGGCCTCAAGAGGCGCTGGCCCGTCAAGGAGATTTTGATATGCGGGCCGGGCCTGAAGGACACGCTTGGCATGGAAGAAAAAGAAGAAGAGGGCATTGCCGACGCGCTCAAGGGTCTGCTCAACGTCGAGCAGTACCGGCTCATCGAAATCCCTGCCGGCTCGCAGCTGGAAAAGGTGGCCGGCTTGCTTGACAGCAAGATGCCCGTCGCAGTAAATATATCGCTTGTGAAAAAGAATGTCGCACCAAGGGTCAAGGTAGACATTGGCAAGGTTGTCCAGGCGTTTGAGAGCACCGACAGGATGGAGCTTCTCCGCTCATTGCAAAAATCCGGCAGCTATTCGCTTGCGTACGACGGCAACAATAAGTCTATCGACCTTGCTCCTTCCGACGTCGGAATCATGTACAAGGCTGCCGAAGGGTACTCCTCGTCAGAGAGGAGTGACCTCATCGTCTTTATCTCGACCAAGCGCGATAAAGATCTGATAGCCAAGGGCATGCTGAGGGACCTTGCTAGAAACCTACAGCAGCTGCGCAAAGAGCGGCAGTACAACCCGACAGACATACTCAACGCCGCATACGTGGCCGGCCTTAATGACGAAGAGATAGGCGCGCTTGCCGCAATGAAGGACGAATTGACGTACCTTGTGCGCGTCAGAGCGGCGGTTCCGTCAAAAGAGCCGCTTGACAAAGTGAACTACAAGGCAGTCGAGATCGATGGTAGAGAATTCCAGATATCCGTGGAATAGCTAGAATTTACCAAATGGTGTGCATTTTTGCTGCTATAATGTAATATTGTTCTATTTGCGTTGCTTTACTACATAGGAAGCAGCAAGCAGCAAATATTGTGTTCTATTTGCGTTGCTTTACTACATAGGAAGCAGCAAGCAGCAAATGTTTGCGGCCTACTGTAAAGTAAGTAAAAGTTATTCTTTTGCAGGTCAACAATTGTTGCCATACTATTCTAAATACGTATTTTCTCTGGATATTCTGAGATTGACCAATGAGCAGGTAATAACCTTCGACGGTTGGGTTCTGAACAGGCTGAGGGACCGGCTGCGGAGGGCTTCGATAATAGCCAGCAGGACTGGCAGGCCCGTGGTATTGTACAGACACATCATCGAGGAGATGGACCATTCTGCAGAGGAAGAGATAGCCACAGTCAATGAGCAATATGTGGTGGTGCAGGTGATAACCCACGGTGGATTTATCCCTCCAAGCTTCCAGCAGCAGTACGTGTTCACGTTTTGGCAGTTCTCCGATTGGATAATGAAGGGCAGCGAAGAGCTTCTGGCGCTGTGCCTCGACAGCCTGGACCAGGAAATAGTGGACTAACTAGGTCTAAATAGATCTAGTTTTTCATTATAATACTTGAAATGGCCAAGTTTGATGGAATAAAGGGGCAGGAATTGCTAGACGTCGAGGAAACCAAGGGCGAGCTTACGCTAATCTTCAAGGACAACAGGTACCTGTTTGTCAAGATCCAGAACGGTCAGCTTGTAGTGAATTCAGTGCCGGAATAGCAGCTATTACTTCTTGCTTTTCTTCAGGTACTTTTCATACATTGACACCGCGGTTTCCTGTACTACTGACTGGATGGAACCGGGTCTCATGCTCCTTATCTTTTCAATTGCCTCCTCTGCCGTCATGCCTTGCTTCTTGACAAGGTATGCGGCAAGTACTGAGCCAGTTCTTCCCTTGCCTGCAGCGCAGTGGACCATGACCGGCTTGCCTGACCTGATCTGCTGATCAATGAAATCGACTGCCTCGTCGAGCTCTTCAATGGTGGGGGCGCCAAAATCCTCAACTTTCAGATGAAGGTAGCCGACGTCGTCATCATCATCGTCCCCTCCGTCAAACCACTCTGGCGGCAGCGGCACTTCCCTTACCGTGACGATGGATTTTATGCCCTGTTCCGTCACCCACTTAAATTCGCCTTCGGTGACTGGCAGCCCGCACCCGGCCAGCTTGCCCTCAATGACCCAGCTAAAGTTGGTGGGTCTGTCAGATACCCTGCCCCGAATCCATCTGTAGGTGTCGCCGATCCGTGTCAAACAACAGTGTACGGGCAGCTACAATTTATTAACGATACGCATGTATGCAGTCATAATAGCATATGCTCGAGGCAAAGTGCCCCCAGTGCGGCAAGCGGGCCGAGGTTAACAACGACATGTCAAAGGTGGAATGCAGGCACTGCGGATTTTCTGCGTCCTATGACGATTATATCGAGATAATGAAGGGCAAGGCAGTGGACATCGCCGACAACTTTCAGATGAACTGGGATCGGAATCCGTTCTAGTCTGTCTACCAAGTCAAACCTTTCTCGCTGCAATCCATATGGCCGCCGCAGTTTGGGCATACTAGGTGGCACGCCTGCATGTGCTTCATTTCAAACCCACAGCGCGGGCATTCAATGATTTCTTGCTCGGCTTCCAATTACAATTAAGCTTGGCAACAGGCGCTTTTAACCGTTTCATGATCTCGAGTATAAAAGAACTAATAATTATTATTTTTTGATGTTCCACTGGATACGCATGCATGTATACGCGCATGCGTGCGTGTGTATATGCACATATATATACACATACACAGGTGCCCAAAGGTTAATTAAACGTTGAAGGCGCCTGATTTTCTGCTTTGGCCCAGTTCAAACTGGTCATCTCGGACACAAGAGGGAAGAGCATCACGCAGGAGCTCAAGGATAGAGCTGCCCAGCCGCTTGTAGGCTCGAGGATAGGGACCGTCATCGACGCCTCAGTCATTGGAGTTGCAGGCGGCAAGCTAAAGATAACAGGCGGCAGTGACAAGGCAGGAACGCCAATGCGCGCGGACGTGCACGGCGGCGTAAAAAAGTATATCCTGCTCTCTACCGGCGTTGGCAACAGGAGCGAGGCCAGAATAAGAAAGCTGGTCAGGGGCAACATGGTCACCGAGGAAATCTACCAGCTGAACTGCATGCTTGTTGAAGGCGCGCTGCCTGAAAAGCAGGCAGCCGAAGCTGCGGCTCCGGAAGCAGCAGCGGCAGCAGAGCCGGCAAAGAAAAAGAAGTAGTAATTTTTTCCGTACCCTTATATCTCTGTGAATTTCACGGTAGTAGAGATTGCACTGGAAAGAGACCCTGCCGGAATGGTACATCAAGGAATACGGCTACCAGCCCTGCGTCAACATCGGCACCTCGGGCCATGTCGACCACGGCAAGACCACACTTGTAGAGGCCATCACCGGCGTCTGGACCAGCGCCCACAGCGAAGAGCTGAGGCGGGGCATCACGATAAAAGTTGGCTACGCCGACGCGGCGTTTTACAAGTGTCCCAAATGCCCTGCGCCCGTCTGCTACAGCACCCAGCCAAAGTGCAACAACTGCGGTGGCAAGAGCGAGCTTCTCCGGGTGGTGAGTTTCGTCGACTCGCCGGGGCACGAAAGCCTGATGGCAAACATGCTTTCCGGCGCCGCGCTCATGGACGGAGCTATTCTGGTCATGGCGGCAAACGAAAAGGTGCCGCAGCCGCAGACAAGGGAGCACCTGCTTGCGCTCTCGGTCTTGGGCATACAGCAGATAGTGCTGGTGCAGAACAAGGTGGACCTCACCGAGTACCAGGAGGCGCTTGACAATTACCGCCAGATAAAGGATTTCGTCAACGGCAGCGTCGCTGAAAAGGCGCCAGTCGTGCCAGTGTCGGCCCAGCACAAGCTCAACATCGACGCCTTGATAGAGGCGATTGAAAACAACATCAAGACGCCATCGCGGGCAAAGAATGACGCCCCGATAATGCACGTCTTGCGCTCATTTGACGTCAACAAGCCCGGCACGCCGATAAAGCAGGTCAAGGGCGGCATCATCGGCGGCGCGCTTACTCAGGGCGAGTTCAACCTCGGAGACGAGATTGAGATCCGCCCCGGCCTTCTGGATGAAAAGAAGAACAGGTACGAGCCCATCACGTCACACATTTCCACCCTTGGCACCGGCGCTGGCCTTGTCGAAGCAGTCAAGCCCGGCGGCCTCGTGGCAATCGGGACAAAGCTGGATCCGACGTTCACAAAGAGCGACTCGCTAATCGGCTCAGTCATTGGCAGGCCCGGCACCCTTCCAAAGGACGTCGAGGACGTGAAAGTAGAGACGCACCTTTTCGACACAGCGGTTGGCACTGCCGACATGGTAAAGGTAGAGCCAGTCAGGGTGAAAGAGGCACTGCGCCTTAACATCGGCACGGCCGCCGCCATCGGCACAGTGACAAACGTGCGGGACAGCAAGGTAGAGGTAAAGCTGAAAAAGCCTGTGTGCCTCATGCCAAAGAGCAGGGTCGCGATAAGCAGAAGGATAGCCGAGAGATGGCGCCTCATCGGGTCAGGAATAGCCGTCTAGCATGCAAGTTCTCTGTGACACCAGCTTTTTGATGGTACTTGTCTCAAAGCCCATAAAGCAGGTGGGCAAGATAGAGGCGCAGTTTGACAGGCTCGACTTTCTGGTGCCTGACATCGTTGTCGGCGAGCTGGAGCGGCTGGCTCAGAAGGCCGGCCCAAAGAGGTCGACCCTTGCAAAAACCGCACTGGAACTGTCAAGGACGAAATTCAGGACAGTCGCAGTCGCGCCCGCCCGGCACGTCGACGACTCGATAATTGAATACGCCGTCAAGAACAAGTGCGCTGCCGCAACGATTGACACCAACCTCCGCAGGAGGCTGATAGCAAGCGAAGTGCTGGTGCTCACCCTTAGTAAAGACAGGCTGATTGTCGCAAACCCGAACCTCCGGCCCCGGGGATCAGATTTAAATAAATTTTGAGAGCCGGGAATTGTATGCTAGACTTTAACGGAGTCAAGTTTCACTGGCTTGGCCACGACGGCTACAGGATAATAGCTGGCGATAAGACGATCTACATAGACCCATTCCAGCTTTCAAAGGCCCAGCAGAACAGGAACGACGCCGACATCCTTTTGATTTCGCACAACCACTTTGACCATCTGAGCATGGACGACCTAAAGAACGTCGTCGGCAAAAAAACAAGCATAGTGGCAGCCAAAGAGTGTGTCGACCAGCTCAAGGGAGCCGGCGCGGCCGAAATAAAGGGAGTTGCGCCCGGCGACAGGATGACAGTTCAGGGCGTGCCAATTGAGGCCGTGGCAGCATACAACATCAACAAAAAGTTCCACCCAAAGGCGGACCGCAAGGTCGGGTTCGTCATCACTGCGGGCAACATGCGCATCTACCACACCGGCGACACCGACGACATACCGGAGATGAGCTCAGTCAAGCCGGATATCGCGCTCGTGCCGGTATCCGGGACGTACGTCATGACGGCAGAAGAGGCGGCCAGGGCAGTGAATGAAAAGATAAAGCCCAGCAAGCTAGCGATCCCGATGCACTACGGCGCGATCGTCGGAAGCGATCAGGACGCGGCCAGATTCAAGCAACTTGTGAGCGTGTGCCCCGTGCAGGTCTTGGACAGGGAATAGGCAGGCGCATCTGCAGGCAGCATCTCGAGAATTTTTGATATCATTTTTTTGCGTTAGTAACATATGCAATTTCCGGTGTCCTGCGCTTGTGGGCACTTCTGTCCACCATTTCTTTAATTCTGGCAACCTGCTCCACCGGGATGTGCAATTTCTTTGCAATCTCTTTCTGATTCTTTATCTTCCTGTCAATCAAAAGGTAGAGTATGGAATCTACCATTTCATAATCCATACCGATCTCCTCTTCTGCTAGGTGGTTATTCCACAGCTGGGGGCTGCTCTTCTTTTCTACTATGGTGCTCGGCACGCCTAAAAAGCGCGCAAGTGTCCTCACTTGCGTCTTGTAAAGGTCTGCAATTGGCAGGATGTCCACGCCTCCATCGCCGTATTTAGTGAAATATCCGATGTAGTATTCGCTCTTGTCTCCGGTGCCCGCTACAAGATAGTTCTGCAGAAACGCATGGTAATGCAGGATGGACATGCGCACGCGGGCTGCAAGGTTTCCCCTTGCCTTCCTGTCGTCGTCTGGCAGGGCCTCTGCAAACTTGGCTATTATTGGATCCAGATCTATGATTTTATGCTTCACACCTGCCGCCTCGGCAATCTCTATAGCATGATTGACATCCTCTTTTGACGTCGCGCTGCCCGGCATTACCAGCCCAAAAACATTCCGAGGGCCCAGCGCGTTTACGCTTAATTTAAGCACGACAGAGGAATCTAGGCCTCCGCTCAGCCCGATGACTAGCCCTTTGGCAGGACTCTTTTTTGCAACATAATTGGAAATAAAGCGTTCTATCATCCTTGATATCAGGCCATAATCCTGATCTTGCAATTTATGCAATAACACGTTCTGCAAATGCAACTGTAAGCAGGTATGGTTCTCTATTAATAATATGCGTCTCCAATTGATGTTTTTTCACACAAACGCTGGAGAATCATATATCCTGCCTCCTCAATTATCTCTGGATGCGCCTATAATGTGGCAGTACCTTAAAAAAAGGGTAAAAAGCACCCAAAGGTCGATGTTGGAAGGTACCCGACCGTTATTTTCGGCCGGATCGTTTGAATTCCAGACGAGGCACCTATTGGTAATTGCGGTTCTCGCTCTTGCGTTTACATCCGCGCTAATCATGAGGTCCTACCCGGCCAAGTATGGCTTTTACCTTAACGAGTTCGACCCCTACTTTGACTACAGGGCCACCCAATACATCATAGATAATGGCCTTGACGCATACTGGCAGTGGCACGATACCATGTCGTGGTATCCTGAGGGAAGAAACGTCCCCGAGACTTCGCAGTCGGTGCTTCACATAACGGCTGCCTACATGTACTTGGCATTTGGCGGAGGCATGTCGCTGCTCGACTTTACGATCATTTTTCCTGCAGTCATGGGCTCGCTGACGGTGGTTGTGATATTCGCCCTTGTGAGGGTGCTTGGCGGAACCACGGCAGGCTTGTTCTCGGCGCTTTTGCTGGCGTTCAGCCCATCCATCATCCAGAGAGGGAACCTCGGCTGGTTCAAGTCCGAGCCCTTGGGCCTGTTCTTTGGCTTATTGGCCATGTACCTGTTCATCTCTGCAATTAGGCACAAAGAGATCAAGTACGCAATCCCCAAGGCGATAGCCGGCGGCATTGTACTGGGCTTGGCAAACGGCTCGTGGGGAGGCATCCAGTACTTTAGCATCCCGATCGCCATCTTCCTCATAGCGCTGCCATTCTTCAGGAGAGACTTGACCATTCCGATGTACGTGGCAATCGCGTTCACGGCGTTTACGCTGATAAGCGCGGCTGCCTTTCCTAGGCCCGGAATGGATTTTGTGCTCGGGCTGCCAGGCATTGCAATGATGGGCGGCACTGCGTTTCTGATCATCGCCACCTTCCTGAGGAGGATCGGCAGGCCGAGGCAGCAGCTGCGCAATACTGTCTACCTCCTGATTGCGTTCATTGCAGTGGCAGTGGGCCTAGTTGTCGCAGGCGCATATATTGCCCCTACCTTTAGGTACCTCAATGCCATCAACCCATTCCTGAGCTCACAAAACCCTCTAGTGGAATCAGTTGCAGAGCACTTTACCCCGACTGTTGCGGACTATTTCGTCGACTTTTCAATCCTTCTAATGTTCGCGGGGCTAGGCGCGTGGCTGGCGTTTAAGCGCAGGGACGACGCCGCGATATTTGCGCTCATTATAGGGCTGACCGGCGTCTACGTCAGCGCGACCTTTGCCAGGCTTCTTGTATTTGCGTCGATAGGCATAATCGTCTTGGCCGGGCTTGGCCTGTACGAAGTCACCCGCAGCGTGCTTGCATACAGGGCCGAGGCAGCGGCAAAACAGCAATACCAGCAGCAACATCAGCAATACGCAGTCACCAGAGAGGAGAGGAGAAAGCTAGAGTACGCCGGCGGCAGGGCAGGGCACTCAGTCGCCGGGCAGGCGGTAAAGATATCGTATGTTGCATTCATTATCATCATGCTCTCGATCCCAATGTTCTTCCCTTCAAACTCGAGCTGGGTGAGCTCGGCAGACGTCCCTGCAGCCATCGCAAACGGCGGAACAGGCTTCCGCCTGCAGACCGACGACTGGCTCGATGCAATGGAGTGGATATCAAATAACACTGAAGAAGACGCCGTCATTGCGTCGTGGTGGGACTATGGCTATTGGATAACGACGCTTGGCGGCAGGGCTACTCTGGCCGACAACGCGACTATCAACCAAACCCGCATCGAGACCATTGCCAAGATGCTAATCTCTGACGAGCAGTCAGGTATCAAGATAGCCCAAGATCTCAAGGCGGACTATATCCTGGTGTACGTAGTTGGGCAGGTAGGGTTCTTCGGCCAGGCCAATATGACAGGGGGCACGCAGGAGCAGATTCCAATCTATACCCTCGGACAGGGCGGCGACGAGAGCAAAAAGCAGTGGTTCATGAGGATCGGAGGATTTAACGAGAGGAGGTACGTCGAAAGCGATGGGTTCACCCCGACGCCGGAGTTCTGGAACTCGACGCTCCTTGGCAAGCTCTTCCCGTTCGAGCCACTGTACTACGCCCAGTTTGGACCGGAAGGGACGCCATCTCGGTTAGAGCCGAAATGGGAGCCGGGGCTCGTGGGCCTCTACGCGCAGAACGTCAAGTATCCGGCAAATGGCACCAGCAATCAGCCGTTGGAACTGGTGTACGCGTCGCCAAGCTATAATGAACAAGAAAACATCATGTTCGGCATATTCATCTATAAGGTGAACCACGACTACGTTCCAAGGCCGCAGAGCGACCCATATTCACCGCAGGAGCCTGCTGTTGCAGATGACAATGCTACTGCTCCAGAAGAGCAGCCCCCAATGGCAACAATGCCAACGCCAACTGCAGACAT
>DAINRX010000007.1:20899-23739 GCA_036741635.1 Nitrososphaera sp. | reverse complement strand
ATAGCCGATCCTTCAAGCGTGGCAAAATTCATGCGCCGGGTGCTCGAGCGCCACAAGCGGGTCGACATCTTGGTCAACAACGCTGGCTACGTCTTTGACAGAAAGCTGTGGTACAAAAAGTTCCATGAAGTCGCTGACGATGAATTTGGCAGAGTTGTTGAAGTTGACCTCAAGGGCTCAGTGAGGATCTCGCAGGCAGTGATATCATCCATGCTCAAAAGAGACGGCGGCGGCGTAATCATCAGCATCTCATCGACGCCTGTGATATCTGGCTACACCGAAGGCGCGCCCTATACAGTGGCCAAAGCGGGCATCATTGCAATGACAAAGCACATTGCCCTGGAGTACGGAGGCAGAAACATCCGCGCCTATGCACTTGCGCTTGGCAACATCGCCACGGACGCCACGTTTAACTCTATGACTGCCTCCGAAAAAAAGAAGGCGGCAATGGAAAATGCGATGAAGCGCTGGGGAAGCCCAAAGGAGGTGGCAAGGGTGGCCGCAAGCATTGCAAGCGACGACTTTTCCTTTGCAACAGGCAACACAATTGTGGTAGATGGCGGGACAGTGCTGCTGTAAAATGGTTGGAAAGGAAGGGGACGAGCAGTTTTACAAGGATCTGGAGCTGGCAGAGCAAGAGCAGGAGCTGCCGCCAGAAGTTGAAGAAAAGAAGCGGAAAGGTGCATTGAGGACCGGATACACAACCGGCACCACCGCCACCGCCGCGACAAAGGGCGCACTTTACGCCTTAATAACTGGCAGGCAAGTTGAAGAAGTGACTGTCTCGCTTCCAAAGAACAACGGGACTGCAACGCTAAAGATCAAGTGGACAAAGATTGAAGGGGATAAGGTTACCTGCGCCGCCGTAAAGGACGGAGGCGACGACCCTGATGTCACGCATAGGGCAGAAATATGCTCGACTGTTTCGTTCAATAGCAACGCAGGCGGAATCAGCATCGATGGAGGCAAGGGCGTAGGCAGGGTAACAAAGCCTGGCCTCGGCCTTGAGATGGGCAGGGCCGCAATCAATCCAACGCCCATGAAGATGCTCGAGCAGGCAGTGCGCGAAGTTGCCGCAGATCGCCTAAAAAAACAGGGTGTTGACGTGGTGATATCTGTTCCGCAGGGCGAAGAGATTGCAAAAAAGACCGACAACCCGCGCCTTGGCATCATCGGCGGGATCTCGATACTTGGCACTACAGGCATTGTCCTGCCATATTCTACTGCCTCATTTGCAGCTGCAATCAGGCAGAGCCTCGATGTGGCAGTTGCAATGGGCGCCGCTGACACTGTCGTGCTTACCACGGGCGGCCGGAGCGAAGATTTCGCCAAAGAGCTATTCAAGACTCTTGCCGACCACTGCTTTGTGCAGATGGGCGATTTCGCCGGCTATTCTGTAAAGCAATGCGCCAACAAGAAAATAAGAAAAGCAGTCATTGCGGGCTTTATCGGCAAGCTGACAAAAATGGCGATGGGAGTCAAGCAGACGCATGTCGCCGGCTCACACGTAAACATGGAGTTCATGGCGCGCCTTGCGGCCGAATGCAAAGCCCGGCCGGATGTTGTCAAGGAGATCAAGAGCGCCAACACGGCAAGGCATGTTTCAGAGATTGTAATGAAAAATAATGTCGCTGGCTACTTTGACCTCGTGTGCAAAAATGTGCATGAGCAGATGAAGGAATACTCTAACGGTCAGTTGGAAATTGAAGTAGTCATGTTCGAGTTTGATGGCAGGGTAATCGGCATGCACCCGAAATGACTATTGCTTCTTGTACTGCTCTTTGAGCATTTCAATGCGCCCACCGTGCTTTTCCTTGTAAGAAGCCCTGCATTGAACGCAGCAAAAGAACCTCTCAAAATTGGCAAATTTCAGCACCTTGGGCTTGCCGTGTACGGGTCCTCCGCAAAAGTCGCACTTTAATTTGACCTTGAGGTCACTGTCGACGTGCAGATGGAAGTGTTTTTTCTGCTTTTTCAGATCCTGCAGAGTGTCGCCGAATTCATCCTTGCTTCTTTTGTCTACTCTTGAAAGGTCGATCTCGGGTCTGACCGATTTTATTAGCCCCATGTTCACGAGGCGTTCGTAGCGAGCCTTAACAGTCGGGGTGCTTACCTTGATCTCTCTTGATATGGCGCGGAAGGATTTGCGTCCGTCTGCCATCAGGGATTTCAGTATCGCTACGTCGGTGTCGTCGAGCTGAACCGGCAACACGATTTTTTGTCACGCCTGCCTTATAACCTTACAAGCAATATTAGATCGACAGCTTTTGGCTGCATATTATGATAACAAACAACACTGAAACTACGTAGCAACGCTGACGATAGCTTTCTTCTTCCATGCAAAGAAGGATATTGCAAGTGCAATAAAGTAAATCAAAATTCCAAGTATCATTGCCTCTGATGAGCCATACATTATCCCGATAATAACCGCAAGAACTGCGCCCAAGACTGAGAACGCCCCATTTACAGCCCACATCCACGGTATGTATTCGGGCCGATGGACCTTTAGCAAGCGCATTCCCGTAGGCAAAGGCATGCCCATCAGAAATCCAATAGGCGCCAGAACGGCGATGCTGAATGCGGCCTTTGCCTCAAATGTCTCTCCAACGACTGAATATATTATGGATGGAAGCAACATTACGTAAAGCGTTCCAAGTGCAGCAATTCCACTTATTACAAAAACCAAATTCCTTGTGTCGTTTCTAATAACTTTTGAACTGGTCAGGCTGCCACCACCGCTGCTCAGAAGCAGGGTAAACAGCAGTATCGCAAACGTCATTGTTGGATTGCCAAGCAGGAGAATGAGCTTCTGGAAGAGTGCCAGCTCTATCAAGATAAAG
>DAINRX010000007.1:19301-20799 GCA_036741635.1 Nitrososphaera sp. | reverse complement strand
CTGATCTCATCTTCGGTGAATGGCGATTTTGAAAAGACTACCATTGTGCCGCTAGGGTCCTTATCGTAAGAATCGGCTGTCACTATGATAAGGTGCTTGTACACTTCATCCTGCGGCACCCCATTTTGCTCCAGCAGCTTGACATAAGTTGAGACAAACCGGGGCGTGTCTATGAGCCACCTGACCGTAACTATCTTGCCTCTGTCACTTAGGTGATCATAATATTGCTGGAACCCTTCAAGCGTGTACAGGAAGTTTTCTGACGTGCTGAGACCTCCTGACGAAACAGATGCCCATGTGTCTACAAACGGGATGTAGATTATGTCATATTTTTCTGAGGAGCGCGCTATGAAACTCCTTCCCTCTTCAACATGCGCCTTTACATGCTCGTGGGTGTAGACATTTCCGGCCTTGTCGCCGTAGCTCTTGACAGTCTCAAAAATTATGGGATTTATTTCCACAGAGGTGACGTCCTTGCTGCCGCTTACCAATGCCGCAACCACATCTCTGCCGCCACCAGACCCGATCACAAGGACTTTTGGATCCTCCATCATCCTGTAGGGGATATAATGCATCCAAGTGGTGAGCTCCTGCCTGCTGCTGACATCGCCATCCCATGTTATGATGTTGGTTCCCGCGCCACCGTCGATGAAGACTTTTGCCACAAGACCTTCGTCCCCTTTTCCTCCTTCAACAACATCTATTCTGGAAAACGAGTTCCACTGCGTCTTGACTACTTTTGATTCTGGATGCTCCCGCAGATATATGGGGAGGTCTTTTAGCGCAGTAGGGTCAGTGGGTATGGCAAAAATCTGCGTGCTGTAATTGGTAAAAATAAGGGACGCCGCAAACGCCACGAAAACAAAACTGGCAACAATTTTTTTCTTGCTCTTTGCAGTCCATGAAAATATGACAGAGCTGGCGGCGGCAATCACTCCCACGATAAGAGCCGTGCCCTCTCCACCTGTTAATATCAAAAACAAGACTACCAACAATGCTCCAGCGGACGCGCCTACCAAATCTGCAGAATACAGCCTGCCAGCTACGGCCGCAAATGCGTTAAAGGCAGCTGATATTATGATCCCGATAAAGAAAAACGGCACGGCAAAGAGAAACATGAACAGTGGAAGATAGGTTACCTGCGACGCCAGCCCATGCATGACAAAGAGTGTTATAGGGATGAAAACGACAATTCCCCATGCCGAAAATATAGCAAGGTTTTCCGCCCAGTTTCCCTTGATCCTCTTTAATCCAAACTGCACGGCCAAGCCTGAAGCCCCAAGGCCAACAAGGGCTAGGGATACCGCAACAAAAGCATAGTGATACCATATGGCGGCAGAAAATATCCTTGTAATTGCCACTTCGAGCATGAGGCCGGATAATGCCGTGAGAAATATTCCGGCAAACAGCAACCTTCGATTAACCGATATTAGCACAGACTTTTCAGGAGCTGTCAAGCTTGTTTGTTGCTATCAGGCCGATTTTAAAACCTTGTGAA
>DAINRX010000007.1:16964-19201 GCA_036741635.1 Nitrososphaera sp. | reverse complement strand
TAAAGATCCATGAGTAGATGGGGCTTGAAGCTATTGTCGTTTCGCTGTCTGCGCGGCCTGCGACAAAGGCGGTTGCCTCAAATTGGGCAGAAGTGACATCCGCTGTAATGAGCAGGGTGGTAAACACAAGCCCGAAAATGGTCAATCCTGCGATTGCAACAAAAGGCAGAATTTGCTTTATTGCAGCTGCTCTGTCAATCAGCCGGGCAGCCGCAATGCAAAAGACAGGCAGCACAGGTATCCAGTAAAAGTACTGGACATACCCGATGATAGACAGAAAAGCCACAAAGGGAGCTATCCACAGCAAAATGGAAATGTCTTTTCTTACTGCGGCATAGACAAAGCCAGCTGTGCCTAGCAATAAAAGGACAGGATCAAAGGAAAAGAATGTTGCTACAATAGAAGCAAAGCCGGCGCTTTGTCTTTGTGTCTGCCACAGCACATCTGTCAGCCATAGGTCAAGGTGACCCGCTGCGGCGCTGTATGCAGGCCAGATCATTGGCACCAGCATTGCCGGTACAAGCCACAGACCGAGCATTTTCTTCTGCTTCGAAGAGTAATAAACCAAGTAGCCTACAAGTGGGATCATTGTAAAGATCGGGATCTTGGTAAAGATGGCAGTCCCTAGAAAAACGCCTGAAAAGATTATAAGGACAGTTTTCTTCCTGCCTGTAGCGTCGCCTGCATAAATTGCAAACAGGATTGATGCAAGGAGGAATGGCAGCAGTATCGAGTCCAAAAGTATCCTTCTAGTCAGCCACGTGATCGGCATCACGGCAAACAGGATGGACGAAATCAGGGCGACCCTCTTGCCGTAGCGCTTTTCAGATATCTTGTAAATGAGAAAAGTGTCGGCTACCGCCAGAATTCCCATCAAGACGCGGGGAATGGCGTACAGCATCCCTACTGACTCGGCTGTCATATCAGGGTTAAGGGAATCGGGGTAGCCTGACAGTCCAAGCACGCCAGCCAGGAATAGCTGACCAAAATACGGGTGCTCGTAAAAGGATCCTTCCTGCGGTCCTTGCCCTTGCAAGACGTTCATGGCCCTGCGCATGTACACGCCCTCGTCGTAGAATATGTCCGGGAAACCTGCCGGGTTCCAGAGGTGGGTGAATGCTGAGAGGGCAATCGGGATCAGGATGATTAGCCGGGATAGCTTGCAAGCCTTGGCAATAGTCAGGTTCAAAGTTCTGTACCCTGTAGCCGGAGCATGCTTATTATTGTGTTTTTACCCTCTCTTGGAATGCAAAGGATTATTTTTCTTTTATAATCATGCCATCTTGCTTAATGACTAGAACTGCCGTAGTTGCAATCACAAAGCACGGCATTAAAATAGCGCGTAGGATAAAGGAAAAGATGCCCGAAGCGGAAGTATACGTGCCTGCAAAACACAGCGATTCGGGCACCGACGTCCACTGGTTCTCTGAACAGAGCACCCAGCTTGTCGCCAGCCTCTTCAAGACGCACGATGCGCTCATTTGCATATTTTCACTTGGCGCAGTCATAAGGATGGTGGCGCCTCATCTGGTTGACAAAAAGAGCGACCCCGCGGTGATTGTGATAGACGACAGAGCAAACCACGTGATAAGTGCGCTGTCTGGTCACCTTGGCGGCGCAAACACGCTTGCCCGCCTTGTTGCGTCGTTTTTGAATGCGCAGCCTGTCATAACGACGGCAGCAGATGTGAACGAAACCATTGCAGTCGATCTGGTTGGCAGGGAATTTGGCTGGAAGATAGAAAACTTTGAGAATGTAACGAAGGTGAGTGCGCTGATGGTCAACGAGGAGAAAATCGCGGTTTATCAGGACGCGGGGGAAAGAAACTGGTGGCATATGCAACTGCCAAAGAACGTGACAGTCGTTGACAGCCTCGAGCAGGCCAAGCAGTCTGAGTTCAAGGCAGTCCTTGTCATTTCTGATAAAACAATAACCGATCCTGCAATTCTGGAAAAATCAGTCATTTACCGGCCAAAGAGCCTTGTGGTAGGCATAGGACTTCATTGGGACACGAATAAGGATGTTATTGAGTTTGGAATAAAAAAAGTGTTAAAGGAAAAGGGTCTATCGTTCCAGAGCATAAGGAACATCTCTTCAATCAACCGCGAGGCAAAGGTGAAGGGCCTTGAAGAATTTTCGAAGCAATACGGAATACCTGTCGAGAATTTTGACAAGCACAAGCTTGCAACAGTGAGCGTCCCAAACCCATCGCAGACGGTGCAAAAGTTCGAAGGAAC
>DAINRX010000007.1:0-16864 GCA_036741635.1 Nitrososphaera sp. | reverse complement strand
AAAAAAAGGCGCTCTTGATAGTGGACAGAGGGAGCAGGGAGCCGGATGTCAGGCAGGAGCTCCAGGAGATCTGCTCGCTTGCAAAACGCCGAGCCGGCTACGATTTTGCTGATTACTGCTTCCTTGAGGTGCTTCCGCCCTTTATTGCCGAAGGAATAGGCCGGTGCATCGACAGCGGCGCGGGTTTCATTACGGTAATGCCTTATTTCCTTTATCCCGGCATGAAGCTGAAGGATACGGTCAGGAAGAGCGCACAGATAGGCCGGGACAAGCGCATAAAGATTGCGATCACAAAGCCGCTCAGCTACCACCCGATGATGGCACAGCTCATCAATGAGAGGATTAATGAATTGAAAAAAGACAAGGGTATCAATTACGCTGATAAAGAATGCGATGTCGTGCTGATAGGCCATGGCAGCAGCGACAAAAACGCTCATGATGCTTTCGTCTACATGGCAAACGCCATCAGGCCGCACTATCGCAATGTCTACTTTTGCTTTCTCGAGCTTGACAGGCCAAGCATCGAAGAGGGCATCGCCCGGGCAGCGTCAGGCAATCCAAAGGTCATCCTCATGATGCCGTACTTTTTGCACAGGGGCGCACACATCAAAACCGACGTTGTCAAGGACGTGACTGCTGCGCTTGAAAAGCATAACTACAAGAACGCGTTTATGGCGCGGCACCTTGGAGTAGACGAAAAGCTGGTTGACCTGGTCATTGAAAGGGCAAGAGAGGTGGAAAAGAGAGCTGGCTTTTGAACACTACAGCGGCACTGCCGCAAGCAGGACCATGTCTGACAGGGCGTTTGACATCGAGAAAAAAAGCTTCGAGATGATAGACTCTGAAATAGGCGACCACGGCTACGACCAGATGCAATGGGCTATTGTCAGGCGGGTGATACACGCGACTGCCGACTTTGACTTTGGTTCAGGCAAGGGCAAGATAATCTTTCACAAAAGGGCTATTGAGTCGGCGTTTGAAGCGATCAGAAACCGATGCACTGTCGTCACCGACGTTGACATGGTGCTTGCCGCGATAAACAAAAAGTCGCTTGCAGACCTTGGCTTGAAGACTGCGTGCTACATATCTGACGACAAGGTAGCAGAAGAGGCGCGAAGGCTTGGCAGGACCCGGTCAGAGACTGCGATGCGTCACGCTGCCAAAGACATGAATGGCGGGATTGTTGCCATAGGGAACGCCCCGACAGGCCTGTATGAAGTCGTAAACATGGTAAGGAAAGGCGCAACAAAGCCTGCTCTTGTGGTAGGCATACCAGTTGGCTTTGTCTCTGCTCCCGAGTCAAAGGAGGAGCTGGCCAAGATGGATGTTCCGTTCATTACAAATATGGGAAGAAAGGGCGGAAGCCCTGCAGCGTCTTCGATACTGAATGCGATGATGCTCCTGTACCAGAGCAACAAAAAGTCATCTGCGTGAATATCTGGTACAGGCCTGCACGATTCTGTCGGCAAGCTTGTTGTTCGTAAAATGAAGATGCATGTATGCAGCAAGGCCGCTTTCGTTGATCACAAAGCCGTCCATGCCATCTTTCACGCCTTTCCCTTTTATCATAGAATAAGCGAACCTGGAGTCGCCTGCAATGCCGTCGATGGCAGAGTAGTGGAACTCGTGTCCCCGCAAGCGAGCTTTGCCAAGGACTGGCCCGTCGCATTCTGCCTCAGTGTAGTTCAGCGTAAGCCTGCCTGTCATGAGAGTGTCTGCGTCTATCAAGCCTGTCATCTTGCGCGCCTTTTTCTCGCCCTTGTAGCCCCTTATGGAGCGGGTGAGGTACATCAGCCCGCCGCACTCGCTGTAGACCGGCATGCCGTCTTGCACAGCGTCGCGGATGGACCTTATCATTGACCTGTTGCGCTCTAACCTGTCAGCAAGCACTTCTGGAAATCCGCCACCAAGTATTACCCCATGTACGTTTTCAGGCAGTCTTTGCTGTTTTATGGGACTAAAGAATACAAGCTCTGCCCCATTCCTTCTCAGGGCGTCGAGATTGTCTGCATAGTAAAAGTTGAAGGACTCATCAAGGGCGACTGCAACTTTTGCCTTGATTTTTGCTGGGCGCGCCTGCGCAGGCACATCCGGCAGAGGGCTCGTCCCGCACAGCTTCAGCATCCTGTCAATGTCAAGTTGGTCTGAAACGTATTTTGCCGCATCCACAATCCCCTTTCGCTTTGCTTTCTGAAGCTCCGGCGCAGGAATCAGCCCAAGGTGGCGCTCTTCCATCGTAATCTCGCTGTTGCGCCTGATCATGCCGATCACCGGCGCCTTTACCTTGCCTTCGAGGGCTTCAGTGATGTAGCCGGCATGCCTCTCGCCTGCAACGTTGTTCAGCACGATCCCGGCTATCCTGATGGTCCTGTCAAATTGCAAAAAGCCGAGTATGATGGCTGCTATTGAGCGTGCGCTCTTGCCTGCGTCAACCACCAGAACTACCGGCGCGTCCAGTATTTCTGCGATGTGCGCAGTGCTCGCAAAGTTATCCTTGCCAGACATGCCATCGAACAGACCCATCACGCCCTCGATTACCGCAATGTCGGCACTCTGGCAGGCATCAGTAAAACAATCAACCACGCCGCGCCTGCCCATCATCCACATGTCCAGATTGCGCGACTGCCTTCCAGTTACAAACGTGTGGTAGGACGGGTCGATAAAGTCCGGGCCCACCTTGAATGGCTGGACGCATAGCCCCTTCTTGCGCAGGGCATGCATCACTGCTACTGCAACCGTGGTCTTGCCGACCCCGCTCGTAACCCCAGCAATCACGACCCGTGGGATTTGCACTGCATGATGTTTGGTCCGGTTTTCAATTTTAACTTTCAGATCGGTTTTTATCCTTATGCCATTCACATGAGGCAGAGAGAGATGCGAGCCGACAGGGGCCTAGTTATTGTCTACACCGGCAAGGGAAAAGGCAAGACCACGGCAGCCCTTGGAATTGTGCTTCGCGCAGTCGGTCACGGCTACAGAGTGGGCATGATCCAGTTCATCAAGGGCGAGTGGTACTATGGCGAGCTTGCCAGCTCAAAGAGGCTCGAGCCAGAGTTTGAAATGATAGCTGCCGGCAAGGGCTTTGTCGGAATAATCGACGACGATCATCCTATAGAGGACCACCAGAAGGCGGCGCAGGCTGCACTTGCGCTTGCAAAGGAGAAACTCTCCTCTGGCGCCTATGACATCATGATACTTGACGAAATCAACTATGCGGCAAAGCTCAACCTGATATCGCAAAGGGACATACTGGACATCATTGCCAGCAAGCCGGAAAAGACCAGCCTCGTTTTGACTGGCAACTATGCGCCTGAATCAGTCCTGGCCGCAGCAGACCTTGTGACAGAAATGAAAGAGATCAAGCACCCCTATCAACAGGGCATAAAGGCCAAAAAGGGCATCGACTTTTAGCATTTGTATGCCATAGCAGTACATGGCAGGGAAGAAAAGCACGGGCCAAAAGCGAACTCCAAAAAAGGCGGCAGCAAGGCGAAGCAAGGTTTCTGCTAGAAAATAAACAAAGAAGAGAAACCGACCAGTAGCAGTTAGCATCCGGAGGTCAAGCGGCAGAAAAGAAAAGTTTGATCTCGACAGGATGGCCAAGACGACAGGCAGGTCCGGCGTTCCCTTCATGATGGCGAGGGACATTGCCAAGAATGTTTCTAAAAAGATCAAGGCAGAAGCTAAAGGCAAGCGCAAAGAAAAAATAGTGACAGCAGGCAGGGTGAGAAGTATGATTGCGAGGGAGTTGCAAGACAGAAACCACCAAACGATTGCATCCTCATACGCTGGCGAGATGCCTGAAAATGTCAAAAAAAAGACATGAACGTGAAAGTAGATGAGCACAAATCCTTCATTGGAAGTGCCGATAGATCGACACGAGGCATATAGGGCCAACAAAAACAGTGTAGTGCACGACAGAAGCAAGCGGGCTGGAGCCTGAGCATGGAGCAACCTTTTAGTATGCCATTTGCTCCGAGTATCTAATCAACGACATGGCTGCCACAGACGAAGTCCAAAGGCTTCCTGAGGAAGGAGAGATAGTCATCACCACCGTCAAGGAGGTCACCGGGCACGGCGCTTATGTCGCTCTGGACGAATACAACGGCATGACCGGTTTCTTGCACATTTCCGAGATAGCAACTGGGTGGATACGCAACGTCGAGCGGTATGTCAGGCCGAAGCAAAAGGCAGTCCTCAAGGTAATCAGAGTTAACAGGACCAGGGGTGAGGTGGACACTTCGCTCAAGCAGGTCTCCGGCGAGGAGCGCAAGTCCAAGCTGATTGAAGTGAAAAAGAACGAAAAGGCTACTGCATTCATGGACTTCGTCAAGTCGAAGCTCAAGCTGACAGACCAGCAGGTCGGCGAAATAGAGGAAAAGATACTCCAGAAATACGATTACGTTTACGACGCGTTTGAAGCGGTTGCAAGGAAAGGGCCGGAGACAATCCAGAACCTTGACTTGGCGCCGGAAGTAAAGAGTGCGATTGAAGAGGAGAGTAACAAGATCCAGATCCCGCAGGTCGAGGTCAGAGGAGTGATGGAAATTTCGTCGAAAAGGCCCGACGGCATCGAAATTATCAAGAACACTCTTGCAGGCGTAGAAAGCAGCAAGGGCGGCGCCAAGGCCGCAGTGACGTACGTCGGGGCGCCACGTTATAGGATAGTGGTCGCGGCAGAGAATTTCAAGGTCGCAGAGAAAAACATGAACAACGCCGTCGAAAAGATACGAGCTGCCGTCGAAAAGCAGCATGGCACTTTTAACTTTATGCGGGAAGAGTCGAAAAAGTCGCACCAGCCAGGGTAGAACATGAAACACCTCATACGCAAGTGCCCTGCCTGCAATACCTACACGCTCAAGCAGGCATGCTCGCGCTGCAACTCTCCTACCGTTGACCCGCATCCACCCAAGTATTCGCCTGACGACAAGTACGTCCGGTACAGGACTGCAGACAGGTACGTGCAAGAAGAATCGCGACAAGAATTATAAGTGAACCAGCGAACAACTCAAGATTGATGAGGATTGCCATAGCCGGTGCAGGAGTCGCCGGCAGCTATCTTGGTAGTATGCTTCAAAAGCGCGGCCACGACGTGGAGATCTTTGAAGCGTCGAAAAAGGAGCAGCACTGGCCGGTCTGTGCGTGGGGCGCCTCGCGGCACATGCTTGAAAAGTTCTCGGGCCAGGCGGGGCTTGATTTTGACGATTATGTTTTCCACATCGGCCAAAGGCTCAGGATGGAGCTTCCAAACGACAATGAGGAGTACCTTGAGCTCAAGGGTCTGGTGACGTACAACAAGCACCAGTGGGAAAACGACCTGCTAAAAGGTGTCAATATAACGTACGGTGCCAAGGTCACAAAGAAGACATTTCCATTCGACAAATATGACTATGTCATTGACTGCACCGGCCTCCATCGAACACTTCTTCCAAAAGCAGAAGATGATTTCCTGATACCTGCCTACGAGTACCTGCTTGAAGGCGTGCAGGGCATCAACGAATTTTATGTCATCGGCTACAAGGGCGCAAAGGGTTACTTTTGGTACTTTCCGCTGGACGGCGGCAGAGGCTACATGGGCGCCGGTGACGTTGAGAAAAAGTACTACGGCGTCAACGAGTTTTTCAAGGAGCACCCAGAGGCAAAGGTGGTGAAGAAGATAGGCCGGCCCATCAGGCTGGCGCCTCCAAAGCGCATGGAGCCGTTCTACGACGGCAACGTAATAGGGGTTGGCGAGTCGATAGGGTGCGTCTTTCCGATGCTGGGCGAAGGCATCATCCCGTCGCTCATTTGCTGCGACATATTCCTTGACGTGCTTGAAAACAAAAGCGATGGCAATTTTGACTTCAAGCGATATCGAAAAAAAGTGATTGACAGGTTCGGCTATTACGATGATGTCTACAGGATAGTGAGATTAAAGATGAATGGCAAGTTGAGTACTGTCCGCCACCTGAACCTCATGATGAGCATGTACCGTAACATGAAAAAGGAAGAAAAGCGCTTTGGGTTCGAGATCAGCTTTGACAAGATGACACGTCTGGTAAACGCTCTATAGCGTTGGTTCTGGTAACTTGCCTGATTCTAGGTAAAACTTTTGTTGCGACATCATCGACGACCGCCGCAAAGAAGCTTACGAGTATCGAAAAACTGTTTTTATTTTATTGAACGTTTGTAAATTGTATGCCGGAATAACGATTCATAATTAATAATAGGATTACTTAGTAAGTCTATTCTATTACACATTAGTAAAATGGTTTCACCTCTGAACTATAAGGTAAATAGTGAGTTTATGGTAATACAATCATGAGTGACTTTGCCTTCTTCAGATTCATGAGTGGCAACATGTTAACTAAGGAAGAACAAGAGCACAAAGATGAGATTATTGAATTAACTGAGGAGATACTCCATGCAAAAGGCCTCCAATGTGATGCAAGTATTGCGAAGATTTCGGAGGAACAATTGGAGGAGATTCTCGGGAAAGTCAGAGAGCTTCGTAAAAAGCGAAAGAAAGCATATGGTACGAACATAGTTGTCGTAGAATATGATGAAAAGGATGAGCAGAAGGAAGAGATTCCGGTTGTACAATAATAATAAAGTAACAACATTCCCTTCTTTTTTTGCCAATTTATCGTTACCATAGAAAGTATTATTCTGTAATATAATGAGTATTAGTTTCAGTCACGTTAGAGTTCTGTATATCTGGTAAAAAACAGTCGTCATAAATACTAGTAGAATAAGACAGGTCAGATATTATCCAAGTTCTTGAAAGTATAACAAGATTTTATATGGATTGTTCTTCTCTGATCTGTCCAATGTTATCGCGTGAGCAGAAAAAGGGGAAAAGCCCGCGTGAATCCCTGACAGAAATGACTGTGATGATGCTGCCTTCAGACGCCAACCCAAAGGGCAACGTCTTTGGCGGTGTGATATTAAAGCACGTAGACCTTGTCGCCGGGCTTGTAGCCAAGAGGCATGCAAGGAACACCAACTGCGTCACTGCAAGCATCGACAGGATGACATTCCACAAGCCAGTATATATCGGCAACGCGCTTATCCTTTCTGCCCGGCTCAACTACGTTCGCAGGTCGTCGATGGAAGTCGAAGTCACGATCGAGTCGGAGAACCTAGACGACGGCACGAGGGTCCGCACGGGGACGGCGTTTGTGACGATGGTCGCACTAGACAGGAACGGCAGGCCGACAGAAGTGCCCCCGTTGGTGCTTGAAACAGAGGAAGACCGAAGGTACTTCAGGGACGGAGAGGAGCGGATGCAGGTCCGCCTGAAGGAAGCAGGCAAGCTCTGAGAGAAACAGAGCTTCAATTACAGCAATTTTTTCGTGATCTCATAAATCTGTTGATGCTGTTTAGTGCCTAATGAAAAGCGACAAGCCCGACAACGAGAAGGAGTACTGGTTCAGCGGGATTGACTCGCTTGGAATGCACCCCAAGATGACGAATGACCTGAACGACAGCAAGGAAATGAGCGATCTGGTGGAAAATGTAAAGCAGACTATGTTTCAGGAATACAAGACCGCTTTATACCGAGTAGCGTTCATTCAAAATATTCCAGTTCTTCGTCGCCGGACTCTTCATCATCGTCGCCTTCGCCAAGCGACTGTTCGGTCATTTCCTGCATGCCCGCCTTCCTCGCGCCTCGAGCACCGCCTATGTTGGCGTTTAGCTTCTGCAGCTCTGAAAGGATCTGATGCAAGAGCCTGAGCTGCTCTTTCTGAGCGCTTGTTGCATTTTTCTTTCTTCTGGATGGCAATAACCAAGAAAAACCTTGTTTCCCTTTTAAATCTGGTTGTGGATATACACTTCACTTTCAAAGTGGAGGCTCCTTGCCAGTGACAAGTATGCTGCAACCTTGATTTTTGTCACAGCTGTGATGCTCAGGATGGTGCCAGAGCTAGCGGCATATCCGTACCCCGTGGGATACGACGTTATCAATTACTATATCCCTGTTGTCGCACACTTTGAGCAGCACTGGCCAGTAGCGGCGAGCCAATTTCCACTGTACGTCATTATTCTCCATTTTGTAAATCTGGCGACAGGGCTATCTGCGCATTCGGTGGTCGTAGCGGCGGCAATCATAATGTTTGGAGTCTTTGGATCATCGGTGTTCTACATAGCAAGGTCTCTGCTAAAGCTTGGCGTTGGCTACAGCGTTTTTCTTGCTGTCTTTGTAATCATCCAGATGGCAGTCCTCAGGACTGCATGGGATCTTCACCGTGACATTTTCGCTCTTGCTACTATGATCCTTGCTTTTTGCCTTGTAAGCAGAAAAGATATCGGCTGGAAAGAGCTGGCAGCGCTCTTGGCACTTTCTTCACTTACAGTTGCCGCAGACAGGATGATAGGAGCGCTGTTCTGCATGTCGCTCGCAGCTTATGCCATTGCAGCTAGAAGGGCTGTTCTGCCTGCTGTATTTTCAACCGGGCTGTTTTCCGCACTGATGATAGCCAGCTATGCCGCCGCGCCTGGCATCGAACCCAATGCTGCCGGCAAGTCTGCGGCTGCAAGCTTTGATTTTTACAACCCCCAGAACCTACTGATCCTTTTCGCAGTCATAAACGGCCTTCTTGCGGTGCTGGCGGCTATCGGCCTTATGCACATGAAAAACGCCGCCCTGCTCCTCAAAATCCCATTGGTTATCTCGCTGGCCGGTTCGTTCTCTTGGCTGGCATTCCCGGACACGGCGCTGTTCGTGGCCGACAGGTGGATAATCATTGCCGGCATTTTCCTTGCGATCTTTGCCGGCTATGGGATTATACACTTAATCAGGAACTTGAAGGTCAAGCCTGCAGTTGCCGGCTCTGTCTTGGCGGCCTTTGCTGCAGTGGGGCTGGCCTATGCAGTAATGCCGCATGACAGCCCATTTGTCTTGTATGCAGCGGCGCGGGCAAGCATAGAGAATTTCGGGCCAGTCACGATGCAGTTCAACGCGCTTGACATAGAGGACAATGACGAGATTCTGTCGACAATTGCACAGATAAACGAAGACACTGAGCCGGACGCCGTCATAGTGGGAGAGAAGCACTGGCGGGGATTCATGGAGATGTACCTGGAAGGCCAGAGGACATATCGCTTCTCAAACGACCCACAGGTGCTTGCTGAGGCACTTGACAACAAAGGCAAGCACGCCTATCTACTAAAGCTCAATCCCAACTCGCCAGATTTGTTTGTCATAGAAGATGTTTATAGAAGATAGTGTTGATGCTGTTATACGCAAGCGTTATACGATGTCCAAAGGAAACAAAGCTGTGTCTTTTTACAAACGAAGAAATTCTTGGGTCAGAAGGCGCTGGCTTGACTTCCGGCAGGGCCACACTATCTATCTTGTATTTGCCATGACATTTCTTAACTTTATCACTATCCAATATGCGCTCCTAATAGATAGAGTGCCTGTGTTGAGCTCCATTTTTAGTATGTGGACCTTCGCAATTATCTTCATAGTCGCCTATGTTCCTCTTGCAATCGTGATTGGCTACTGGCACCGCAAAAGCCAATGGAAGATAGAGCAGGAAGCGATGTTTAGCGAAAACGTGGTGCAGGCAAGGCTATGGCTATTCATGATCAACCTTGTTGAGGGCAAGGTGACGGAGGAAGAACGGGAAGAGATGCGCGAAATGCTGGAAAAGATAATCAAAAAGCTGCCGCAAGAGCCGCCGTCAAAGAAAAGCGACGCCGAAGCTTCCTAGGCAATTGAACTGTAAACGTCCAGCGCTTTTCTTGCCACAACCTCTGGCCTATGCTCTTCTGGTAGGCCCTTCACGTATTTCAGCTCATGGTTCAGCACCCTGAGCCCGCACGCAAGCGACTCCAGGCCCGTTTTGCTCGGGGCCGCAAGGAGCGTCCTGTCGATGTACTTGATGTCAACGTAGATGCCGTACTGCTTCAGGAACGTCGGGACCTGAGAGTACGGGATCGGGTTGTTTTCCCTGTCGACGATGTCGACTTGCAGGTCGACGCCGTTTCTCTTCAGGTAGTCAAGAACCCACTGAGAGTCGCCCCTTGTCGTCCTGATGGTAAACGCCCCATTGCCCACATTGTTGCCGTCAGACCTGAAATGCTCGGTGTCGACTGGGTTTGGCAGATGCGTGATGTCGCTGCTGACATGGTCTTTCAGATCGGCCGTTGACCCGAGAATGGCGTCTGACTTGCTCTCAGCTTCTTCTTTTAATGGGTCACCCTGCCTGCCTCTTACCTCTGAGCCATGGTAGTGAAGCACAACCTTTGTGTCGCGGTGCTTTTTGCGCAGGTCCGGCACGACCTTGTAGAGGCTGTGCACGTGGATCAAGTCATAATTGCCTGCTTCCCTGACAGCAAGCTTTAGGAACGCCTTGCCGTCCATGTCAAGCAGCGGCTCTCCGTAGAACTGCGATATTTTAAACGGATCGTAGCCGGCGCGCTTTAGAATCCTGACTTCGTGCCCTCTCCTTCTGTGCTCTCGGGCAAGTATGCACGCGACGCCGGCCTGATCCCATATGTGCAGTATCCTCATGCTGCTTCGCTTAATGCCTTGATTGGGTTGACAACGTAGCGCTTGATACGCTTGTGCTGTATGCTGCTCAGGTAGGCGCGCAGCTCTGGGTCGTATGCCTTTACGTCACTGCTGGTGTAGCCCTGCAGCATGTAAAGCCCGCCCTTCGGGTTCTTAAGAGAAATCAAGCCTATCCTTGCAAAGGAATAGAGCCGGCTGTAGCCTAGCGCCTTGAGCGACTTGCCATACGAGACATAGGTGCCCTTCTTGTAGTTCCTGCGGGTCTTGCGCTGAGTCTGCGTCACAAGGTCGTTCAGGACCTTGATCCTGTAGCCCAGCTGCTGCGCCTTGACAAGGAGGTAAGTTTCATAGCCATAGTTCTCTGGGTACTGGAACCCGATCCTGCTCCAAAAGTCTGCCCGGACCATCCTGCCAGAGCCGCGGGGCACCACGCTCTTCTCGCCCTCTATCTGGCCCGAGCACACCGCGATGCTGCGATCACTATTCATTTGATCAAGCACAGCGGTGATGTAATCTGGAGGAAGGACATGATCCGCGCCGACAATGAGCACATAATCATTCTCGCCGGCATAGCCCTGTTCCTGCAGGCGCCTCAGCCCCTGGTTCAGCACGCCCGCCAGAACCGGAGTGCCAAGCACGTTATAGCCGCGGTCTGGCATGCTGATGACTTCGGCGCCGGCAGCAGCTGCAATTTCAGTAGTCTTGTCAGTCGAGCCGTCGCTTACCACGATCACCTTACTGGGCCTCGTATACTGATCAAAAAGTGCCGACAGGGTCCTGCCCAGGAAGCTTTCCTCGTTTCTGGCAGGTACGACGACAGCTACCCGCTGGCTCACACTAATTGCTTTGAGAGATTTTATTTACTGATTAGCGATGATTTTGCTGGAAAAAAATTCAGGAGTACCTTTTTTCAAGATCCATGTACTTTTGCAAGTCGATAAAGCGGTTAAAGTCCTTGAAGGTGACCATCATTTTCCGCGTCTGCTTTGTCGCGCCAGTCTTTTTCAGCTCTTCGAATACCTTGCGCATGGCGTACGTCGCGCTATAGAGCCCTGACAGCGGAAAGACCGCAACGCGGTAGCCGAGCTTTAGCAGCTCGCTTGCAGGCAGGTTAGGCGTTACGCCGTCCTCTATCATGTTTGCCACAAGCGGCGCATCTATCTCGTCTGCCACCTTTTTCAGCTCCTGTATAGACGTCGGGGCCTCTACGAATATCACGTCTGCGCCTGCTTTTCGGTACGCCTTGCCGCGCTCGATAGCTTCCCCAAGCCCTATTGGAGCGCGGGCGTCAGTCCTGGCCACTATGACGAAATCCTTGCTCCTGCGCGCTTCAAGCGCGGCCTTGAGCTTGGGCATGTAGTCGTCCTTTGAGATAACGTCCTTGCCGGCCATGTGGCCGCACCTCTTGGGCCATATTTGGTCTTCAAGAAATATGCCTGCGGCGCCGAGACTCTCAAGGTCGCGCACTATTCGCCAGACGTTGAGCGGGTTGCCGTAGCCTGTGTCGGCGTCGACTAGCACCGGCACGCTCACAGCTCTTATTATCCTCCTTGCATTATCCACCGTCTCGCTGGCGTTCAAAAATCCAAAATCGGGCATCCCGAGAAGGGCAGCGGAAGAACCGTAGCCAGTCTGGAACATCGCTTCAAAGCCTACCTGCTCTGCTATCCTTGCGCTCAGCGCGTCAAAGACGCCAGGCAGTACTATTATCTTGCTCTTGTTTTCAAGCTGCTCTCTCAGGGACTGTCTTGATTTCATTAGTGAGTGAGAGCAGGTAGCGGATATTATATATTAGCTTTCCACCGGCCATTCGCCAGGCGTTATCAATTCGACAAGGTTGCCAGAAGGGTCGCGGAAGTAGAGCGACTTGGCTTTTCCTTCATTCCAGCTTGCCTCTTTTTCCAGAGTAGTGTTGTTTCTAGCAAGGAGTTCCTTCCAGCGTTCGTAGTCGCCGGCTTCGATTTCCATTGCAAAGTGGATGCGCGCCGGCGGCGTTTCTGCGCCATGCGTGGGAAGCTTGTCGTTGCTCTCACTAGTCCTTGCAGGGTTGAATATCAGAAGCATACTCGTGCCTGCCTGGAGAAATATGAACTTGCCCTCTTCCTCGTCGACAACAGGCAGAGCCAAAGTGTCGACGTAGAACTTTTTCATGCTGCCAAGGTCGGAAGAATAGATGCAAGTCTCGACAATCTTGAGGATTTTCATCATGAAGATGGCGGCTGCTGCTGCTGCTCTGGCTCGATCTGCTTGATGTCATAGTTGCCATCGGGGTATTTGACGACGAAAAGCTGGCAGCTCCTGCATTCGTAGTGTTTCACGGGCGGGTCGTGCAGGACAGAGCCGTTTAGCCAAACCATGACTGCGCCACAGGCAGGACAATTCATCATACGAGTTAGTTGGCTGGTTTAGAGTTAATATGTCTTATCATCATCTGCCTATCTGCTTCTTTGGCCGGTATTCCCTCATCTCAGTCCCGCATTAGATGCAGCGGTAAACGTCGACCTGTTGGCCTGACGCCTTGTCAGTCCTCGGCGAAAATGCAAGCTCGCGCCCGCAGTGGACGCACTTCATGGCTAGCATAGCCAGATTCCGGTATAAAAATTCGGCCTTTCTACTGCATGATAAATCCGGGTCTTCAAGCAGCCGATGTTCTCCTTGCCTGGTCAATGCGTTCCCGGATAATCCGAAACGCCTGCTGGGCCATATCGTTTGGAATGTCCTCAATGACAAGATCGTGGTTGTCCAGCCTTAGGTTTAGCATTATAGTCGAACGCCGCAGCCCTTTATCAAGCACAATGTTTGTAATATCGCCGTAACTATAGTCTACATAACTCTTCTTTATCCCCATCATGGATGGCTTGCGAAGTATAACTCGCTTGTTGGTGATCGTCACCGACTCTGTATTTATTGCCGGGCGGTATTTCTTCTGCTTTATTGTGAACAAAACCTTCTCGTCCTCGTCCAATAACGGCAGAACGTCGTCAGGTATCTCCACGACTATAGCTTTGCGCTGCATATTAAAATCGGTAACATGGTAGAGTACTGAAATAAACTACTAGAGGACATCACTTTTTTAATCCGTGTGATGCAGATTTTCATATATTGATCTCTGAGGGCGATGGCGCCGAGCTTGTCAGGCTGGCAAGGAGAGCTGTTGAAACATACCTGTCCGAGTCTGCAGTCATGCGCCCTGACAAGGATGTCCCTGACAGGGCCGGGGTATTTGTCACTCTCAACTACCTGACAAGGAACAAAGAAGAGCACCTGCGTGGCTGCATCGGCTTTCCGCTGCCAGAGAAAAAACTACGCCAGTCAGTGATAGAGGCCGCCATAGCTGCGGCCACAGAAGACCCGCGCTTTCCGCCTGTCGACAGGCCTGAGCTGGGCAGCATCATTTTTGAAGTGAGCGTGCTGACGCCGCCAGAGGAGATAAAGTGCAAGCCCGCAGATTACAAAAAAGAGATAAGGATCGGGAAGGACGGCCTGATCCTCAGCTGGCGCTATGGCTTTGGATTGCTGCTGCCGCAGGTCCCTGTCGAGCTCAAGTGGGACGTCGACGAGTACCTGGCAAACATCTGCTATAAGGCAGGGGCGCCGCCTGACGCCTGGCTCGACCCCGCGTGCAAGCTGTACAGGTTCCAGGCAGTAGTCTTCAAGGAGCTCGAGCCCGGCGGTAGCACAGTGAGGCTTGGACTCTAACAATATAATATATAATCAAACCAACTAATTCCTGCGCGTGGGCGTAGCCTATTTTGCGCCATACGGGGTGGGCCTTGGACACGCAAGCCGGCTGGTGATGGTTGCGGATCAGCTTCAGAACAATGATGTCAGGGTCAGGTTTTCTTCGTTTGGCGAGGCCGCTAGCTACATCACGATGAGAGGCTATGAGTGCGCCACTGTCGCGCCAGTGGAATTTGCGTGGAGTATGGAGGGCGGCTTTTCCATAAAGAACAGCTTGGCCAACATCCCGCTGTGGTTTGCCAACTTTTCCCGGCAGTTGAACCAAGAGACACGCAACATGACGACGTACAGCCCAGACATAATCGTGTCGGATTCCAGGCTGTCGCCGCTTCTGGCGGCAAAACTGCTCAGGATACCGTCTATAGTGATCCTGAACCAGGTCAAGCTACTGCTATCGCCGCGCTTGAGAGAGCTTGCAGTGGCGCGCCTCTTTGAAAAGATGGTCGGCGAACTCTTAGGGTCAATGTGGAATATGGCCGACAGGGTGCTGATTCCCGACCTACCCCCTCCCTATACGATATCGGCCCACAACGTGTGGGAAGTCGGCTCGACAGCACCCAGATTGGAATACATCGGCTTTACGTCGCCCAAGCCTTTTGTTACCGAAGGCGAAGTGAATAGGGTTGTAAAAAAGTTGGAGTTTGACAGGTCAAGGCCGGTTGTGTTTATACATGTCAGCGGGCCGGCCGGGACCCGCATGGCGCTTGTCAGGGTCGCGCTAGAAGCCTCCAAAATGCTTGACTCGAAAATCCAGTTCGTCATTTCGGAGGGCAACGCAAGGGGGTCAACTGAGCCAAGGAAGGTTGGCGAGTCGGGCTGGTACTACGAGTGGTGCCCGGTTCGGGACGAGATATTTGCCATGAGCGAGCTTCTCGTGCTCCGTGGTGGGCACGTCGCCCTGTCTGAGGCAATCCAGTTTGGCAGGCCCGTGGTCACTGTGCCAATAGAGAACCACGGCGAGCAGCTCGGCAACTCTGCGAAAATAGCCGAGCTCGGCATGGGCGTGATGCTCCGCCCAAAGGGTCTGAAGGCGGAGCAGCTCGCAAGTAGCATTTCAGAAGTGCTGGGCAATCCCGAATACAGGAGAAAGGCAGCTGAGCTCCAAAAGATGACGGAAAAACTAAATGGAATCGAGAATGTCGTGCAGATAGTCAGGTCCTACCTTTAGCTTCAGCGCCTTCATGCGCTTTAGCGACGACCTGACAGCAAAGTCGATTTCGCGGTTGTATTTCTGGAACTCGCTTTTCGTTACTCTAGCAATTGACCTAGCACAAAGTTCTGGCGAACCGCGAATGAAATTCGCCAGATCGTCAGGCAAAAGCATCAGCGGCATGTAAGGAGTCTTGTCAGCCAATACTGCTTCCTGTATGATTGATTCAATGAACCATCGTGGATGGGTGAACAGAGAAAATGGAAGCACTATGCTCTTGTTTGAGACGTGCAGCAGAATTCGCAAAGCTATCAGGTCTTTTGCGAGGTTTACCGTGCTTTCATCAGCAGCAGGAATGCGAATGGGAACCAGCCGTAGTCTATGCTCCTGCATGACTGTTTGTTTTGTCAGAGCCTGAGCAATCTTGGCGCCTTCTAGAAGCTCATTTTCGTCGGCATATAGCAAAACTACTTCAGGCACGAATCCTGCTTTTATGGCATACAGGCATGAAAAAAATGACAGCCCACTGTGGAGGCTGCAGGATGCTCTGCCAAGCAAACCAAAAGGAACTCCGCCGGAACCCTCGATGACATCCATGCAAACGTATGCTGCATCTTTGCCAATGAAGGTGAGAACCACTTTGTCGGCTTCATCCTCATTTTTCGCCGGTCTTGCGTTTATGCCGGCAAGCTTGGCAGTAAGCGTGCCTGACGAAGCGAATTCGATGTCTCTGTCAACATAGTCCGCCTTGCTAGTCTGGATGACTTTGACGTAGAATTTCTTGCCCGGCAGAATCACCTTTTTGCCGACTTCAACGATCGTATTCGAAACGTCAGAAAACTCGCTTGAAACCTTTTTTGCTATAGCAACTGTGTCGATTCCGCGCAGGTCGACCAGCTTCCAAGCTAGCTCTACAGTGTCCTCTGATTTGCAGACGAGGAAGTCTCCTTCGAAAGATATTTCAATCTTGCTTCCGGCAGCTTTCCTTATAGCCTGTGCCAGCGCCTCTCTAGGCGAGAATTGGGAAGGGAAGACAAGCACTATGTTCAACTGGCTCTAGATGGAGTAGCCGGATTATTATTCATTGAGAAAACAAGACAAAGAAAATGAGATAGAGGGCACGTAGCCCGAGGTTTTTACCAGTGGTGCTTTTCGTCTGGAATGAGGCCGATCTGCTCGCGCTCAAAGTACCTTTCCAGTTCTTGCGCCCATCTTTCCTTTGCGGAGCCACCACCGAGACCCTTCCTTCTCAGCCAGAAGGCAATGACCCCCAGCAGGAACACCGCGAACAGCATGGTTCCGAATATGTAGACCATGACGTCGTAGAAAAGAGGGTCGTAGGCCGGACCTATCTGCCCAATTAGAGGTTCGAAGACCATTATCTTTATGCACAATAATCCAAAGATATATACATTTTGGTCGCAGTCTGTTTTGAAAGTCGATAATTCTGCCTTATTTAGGGCATGATAGAT
>DAINRX010000006.1:0-26726 GCA_036741635.1 Nitrososphaera sp. | reverse complement strand
CATTGAAGCAAAGATCATTGCGCTCATTATCCCGGAGAATATCATCATGGGCAGCCATGCTCTGTTATCATCCATAAACGACTCCATGCCCTTCCTGTCACCGTTTCTGTACATTGCCGTGAGCTCCCTTGCCTTTTCTTCCAGTTCCTGCTTCTTTGAAGAAAGGAGCCTGCTTCCAGTGTCGGTTATACGCGCCTGAAGCTTTTTGCCGAAAAGACCTTTCTTTTGTTCAGCAACAACAAGCCTCTGAACTGCAAGATCATTCAGAATCATTTCGACCTCTGCCTTGTCGGTCTTTGTTACTTTTGCTATCTTGCCAGCATTCCTGACACCCCTTGAAACTGCATCAAGCACCATGAAGTGCTTGGGGCTTTCAACTACCTTGATGTTTTCGCTCATAAGGTTGAATTAGTTGTTATTTTATTTAAGAAACGAGTCCACTTTGTCTTGCATTGTATTACATGCTTACTTTGCAAAAACAAACGATATAGTGTCACCCACTATGCTGATGTCCGCCTTTCTTCCCAGTATATCATACGAGAGCTCAGAGATGAGGGTCTTTACATAAAGCGACCATTTTGCCCCAAGGTTGTGCTGGATCTTGAAGTAATATTTCCCGTTTCTGACTTCGATGTTTTGCTGCATCCACGACACCGTCAGCCAAGCGCGCATGACCTCTACAAAGTCGTCTACGTCATGGCTGTCTCTCATAAAGGCAAGGATGTTTCTGAACTTTTGCTTCTCCAGCTTTTGTGCCAAGTTTACTATCTGCTGGTCGGTCAGCTGGTTCAATACTTCGCTCAAAAATGATTCTGTCATTGGTAGGAGCCCTACCTTGCGCTCGTACCTTTCCCACTGTAGGTGGTTTGAGAATATTTTTGCCACATAGTTGTTGAGGCTGATGCCTTCTAGCTCGGCGTCGGACCTGAGCTCCTCGACAAGCGGAGAAGGGAGCCTAAAGGTGACAGTTTCAGTCTTTTTCTTGCTAGAATCATCGCCCCTAGGCACAATAGATACAGCTTCCGATACCTTTTGATTGAATTAAAAGCTTGTCTTTACCATTTCCTGCTGTCGTCTTCAAGAAGCCCAGAGCCGTGGTGTATTCTATCAATATGCTTTGACAGCTCTTCGTTGTCCTTGAATTTTGACTGGCAGTAGGGGCACGACGCCTTATTGTTGGTCATACGTGGCTGAAAATCGCTCATCCGGATATTTATCAAAGGCGTTTATCTTGCAAGACAAAGTAAACTTTCTAGTCAAATATCTGGTGTGACAGGTGTGTCTTGTAATCGCGGTTGGAACACAGCATACTTGAAGGCTACACGCTCTGGACAATCTTTGGGCTGTTTGTCGGTATTGCAATGGCGATAGACTTGGGCGCCATAGGCGCGCTCAGGAGAAAGCTGCGCCCCAAGGAACCGCCAGCTGCTGAAGAGAAAAAGAGCGGCGAGTTCAAGCAGGCGCTCGCATGGACGATAGTATGGATATCCCTCGCCGCGATTTTTGCAGGCATCATTTACGCAGCGTCCGACTACGGCAGCTTTCTAGAGTTTGTGACTGGGTACACGTTGGAAAAATCGCTCAGCGTCGACAACATGTTTGTCTTTATCATTATCTTCTCCTCCCTTGGGATTCCCCACCAGTTCCAGCACAGAGTGCTCTCAGTCGGGATCATTAGCGCGATAGCCATGAGGGTTCCCCTGATAATCGCCGGGACGTCACTCCTTGAGGCCTTCCACTGGATGATGTACGTCTTTGGCGGGTTTCTGGTCGTCACCGCGATAAGGATGGCGCTCCAGAGGAAGGAAAAAGAAACGATCGACATCGAAAAGAACATCGCCGTCAGGCTGCTGAAAAAGTTCGTTCCGCTGACGCCGCAGCTTCATGAAAACAAGTTTCTGGTCAGGCTGGCAGACGGCGCCCTCTATGCTACTCCGATGCTCGTGGCGCTTGTCATAGTAGAGATGACCGACCTAGTGTTTGCCATAGACTCGATCCCAGCGGTCTTGGCAGTCACTACCGACCCGTTCATAGTGATCACGTCAAACGTCTTTGCGATGCTGGGGCTCCGGAGCCTCTACTTCCTGCTTGCGGGCATGATGGAAAAGTTCCGCTACCTAAAGCCGGCTCTTGTGGCGCTGCTTCTCTTCATAGGAGCAAAGATGCTGGTATCGGACACGTACAAGATACCAGTGGAAGTTTCGCTGGCCGTGATTTTCGCGATACTTGGAACCGCGCTGGGACTGTCAGCCGTAAAGGCCAGAGCAGAGAGCCGCGCCGATGCGGCTTTTCACAAGCGGAATTATGCCGCGAGAGAATAAAGTGCGAAGTGCGGGATTTGAACCCGCGATCCCGAGCTTGGGAAGCTCGTACCTTAACCGGGCTGGGCTAACTTCGCACTACTAAAAATCGTAGATGATGAAAATAAAAGCGTTTGTTCTATTTCAGCGTGTAGGCATTGCCATTTCTGAACGCGATTGTCCGGGCCGAAGACCTATCCCTTGCGCCCCTCTTGTTTGCATCAGCGTTCTGCGAGGTGCCGTGCTCGTCCACTATCTCGACACGCACGCTGTCCCTGAATTTCATTTTCAGCACCCGCGCGATTCCCCTTGTCATCGAAATATTGCCGTCGCCTATTCTCACCACTTTCTTCCTCGAGTCAATGCCGCCAAGCATTGCAGATATCTGCTCAATTGCGTCCTGCGGCGACGACTCGACTACGCTTGCAATTTCCTGATGTAGGTAAATGACTGATATCCCGATCCTGTTGCCCGGGTCTATCCCTATCGTCAGCTGGTCGTCTGCGTGCTCGCCGGCAATGCTTTTCAGGATCTTTGCCTTGGCTATTGCTGGGTATTTTTCAAGCTCGGTGTCAAGCATCGTAACTATGCCTTTCTTGCTGTTGTTAACAATGCCTGCTTCGTCCAGGGTGGTGATGATGACCTTGGCGTTTGACGCTGCGGCCTCTTCCGGCGACAGTGAGTCGAATTGCAGCTCCATCAGTCTCAAGGCGCTGATGATGTTGTAGTAAGGCCTGCCGTGGATGGTTGCCACTGCGACCTTGCATGGTAAAAGCTCCTCATTCAGGGGCGTTTCATCAACAATTAGCTTTGTGCAAAAATCGCTTTTAAAGCTTGTGATCTAGCTGCTGCTGGCCGGCTTGTCGTCCGAGGTGTACTTTTTCGCCTTGGCAGACTTGGGCGAGGCTTGCGAGCTAGTGTCGCCGAGGACCGTCTTGACGATGCTGTCGACTGCCCTGTCAAAAGACGAGTCTATGTTCTTCTTGATGCCCTCATGGCTTTTCTTGGCCTGAGACTCTATTTCGCGCGACTCTTTTTCGGCCTCTGCCTTGGCGCTGTCCACCACCCTCTTGGCTTCTTCATTTGCAAGTGCAATTATTTGCTGCTTTAGCTTGTCTATTTCCTCATTCGAGTGTGCCATTATGCGCTTCTTCATTTCCTCGACGCGTGAGTAGAGCCCATCGATGTCGTCTTCGAGCTCGGATAAGGCGCCAACAATAGATTCAACTGCTGAATGTGAAGTTGGTGGGGGAAGATCGGCGTGCGTTGTCTTTTCCTTTGCCAAACCACTAGAAATGAAAGTAGAGGGATATTAAAACTAAGTGTTGTTACGTAGTAAGGCTGAGAATGGCCTGCGCCATGTCGCCCTTACTCTCTGTAAGGGCGCTGATGGCCTTTTCCCTCGAGACATTGGCCTGCTGCATGACGAGTATGATGTCCTCTTCCTTGAACGACGGGACCTCCCGCTGCTTTTCTTCAATGTCGGCGGCAACGACCTGAAAGATGGTGCTGTCCTTGCCCTTCATCTCGATGACCTGCGGCTTGACCAGATAAAGCTCTTTCCTGTCGGTCTTGATTATCACTTCTTCTACGTTGTCCACCGTCTTCATGTCGAGGCCCATCTTGTCAAGCATACGTCTCATCTCGCGATTGCCGCGCATCATATGCCTCTCGATTACTCTGTTCTACCTTTTATTCCTTCTCTGATTTTGACTGCAACGCCTTGGCCATATTGCTTCATCAATTGCGACGCCAGCATGGCAACTCCGACAGCTATCACCCTGCTGCCATCGTCGATGACTGCAACATCTGACCCTGCCCTGACGTTGGAGCCGCACCATTGTACGTGCCTGCAAAAGAGCGACCTGCCCTCGCTTACAAACGGCACGGCTTCCTGCACCGGCGCCACACAGTTTTCCCTGAACTGCCGGCTTTTTTCCAAGAAATGCTGAGCTCCGAAAATAGTCAGCGCAAGACCGCCGTCTGTGCGCAGCGTAGCAACCAGCCTGCCATCTATGCTGAAATTCTTTATCCGGCCGGTCCGCCTCGAAAACTCGAACTGGATGGCTGCAGGCAATGCGTCAGAGACCCCGGCGCCAAATACGGCATCGACGTGCCGGCGCACCTTTTCTTCCGGATCTATTGGCAGAGGGTTCAATGTAGTAGATCGCTGTTTTATATGCTACATAAATATAATTGCCATGTCAGGCCATATCTATATAGTAATAGGTTAAGAATATATAGAATAAGGAAAAACTCTCAATTGATGGTAAATAACCATAGCGACGGCGGGGGCAATGGCAAAAGCCTTCTGCAGGGCGAAGAAACCAGGAAATTGCAATATACCGGCGGTTCTTCTTACATCGTTTCTCTTCCAAAGAAGTGGATTCAGGACCTTGGCCTTCGGCAGGGCGACCATGTCGTTATCATGAGGCAGGGCAACTCTGTCCTCCAGATAGCGCCAGCATCAAAGAGGGCGGCCAAGGAGCAAAAAGAGGCAACCATCGAGGTCGGCAAGGATAACAACCCATACTTTATCGCGCGCAAGCTGATTGCGCTGTATTTCCTTGGCTTTAACGTAATTACCATAGTTCCAAAGGAGGACAGGCTGCTCGTGGAGCAGAGGGAAGTCATCAAAAGCATCGTAAGGCGGGTGCTAATGGGCACCGAGATAATCGCAGACTCTGCCACTGGCATCACGCTACAGGTGCTGATAAACCTGCTCGACCTGTCAGTCGACGCAGCTTTCAAGAGGATGCTCCTTATCGCCAAGTCGATGTACCGCGACACGCTTCTTGCGCTCAAGGAGAACAACATCGAGCTTGCCGAAGAGGTGGTCAAGTCGGACGACGAGGTCGACAGGTTCAGCTTTTACATCATACGCCAGCTGAAAATTGCGATAAAGAACGAGCACCTGCTTAAGGAAATTGGCCTTGAAGAGTCCCGCAACTGCCTTGGTTATAGGCTGATAGCCAAGTCAGTCGAGCGCGTGGCCGATCATGCTGTAGTGATAGCCAAAGACATTATCGAGGCGCGCCGGCATCCACTCAACAAGGACGTCACAGAGAAAATATCCAACATGAGCTACTTTGCCCTTGAAGTGCTCGATGACGCCTGCTTGTCCATGTTCAAGCGCGACTACGAAGCCGCCGACAGGGCAATAGAGAAGGCCCGCAGGATAGACGAGATGGAAAAGGCGATACTTCGCGTCGTGTCCAAGCCCCGCGATGCCAACGAGCTGTACAGGATCAAGCTGATAACCGAGAACATACGCAGGGTCGCGGAATACGCAAGCGACATAGCCGAGATAGTGCTGAACATGACGGTGCAGCAGACGCTCAGAAAAGGCTAAATCCGCGCTCCTGTAGTGTGAGTCCGAGTATGTCGTACTGCGAGCTTTGTGGGCGTCAGGCTGCAGAGAAAAAGAAGGTCATAGTTGACGGCACAGTCTTCAACGTTTGCATCGCTTGCTCCAAGCACGGCAAGCCGTACGTGCCGGCGCAGGTTTCTTCTTCTTCTGCCAAAAAGAAAAAGCCTGTGGCAAAGATCCAGCAGCAAAAAAAGATCATCACGATGGTGGACGAAACAATGATCGATCCGGACTTTGCCAGGCTGATAAGGGAAGCCCGGATGAAAATGGGCCTGACTCACGAGCAGCTTGGCATGAAGATGAGCGAAAAGGCGCAGATTTTGAAAAAGTTCGAGACGGGCGCGCTTAAGCCTGACGAGCTCTTTGCAAAAAAGCTCGAACGTTATCTTGGTATCAAATTGTACGTCAGCGTCAGCAATAACAATAGCAGCAGTAGCGATGATGAAAAGTAAATGGCGGCAGCTTTACGAAAGGCCATCCTGATAACGTACCCAGTCGAGCAGGCGAGGAACGAAGCGATCTCGCTTGCAGAGACGGCCGGCTATTCCATCATCAGGATCGTGACCCAGAAGCAGATCACAAAGTCAAGATTTGGCATCGGGCGTGGAAAAGCCGAGGAAGTAAAAGAGCTCGTGCAGGAGCTCAAGCCAGATGTCATCATTTTCGACGAGGTGCTCAAGCCAAGCCAGATGTACAACTTGGCCAGCGTGTGCAAGATAGAGATAATCGACAGGGAACGCCTCATTCTGGAGATTTTTGAGCAGCGTGCCAGCACTGCCGAGTCAAGGATACAGATTAGGCTCGCTCAGCTCCGCTACGAACTGACGCGTGCGCGTGACAAAGTCAGGCTCGCGCGAGCCGGCGAGCAGCCGGGATTCTTTGGCCTTGGCAAGTACGAGGCCGATGTCTATTTCCTTGACATAAGAAGGCACATATCTATTTTAAAGAAAAAGCTGGAAAAGGAAGGGACAAGAAGGCAGCTGCACAGGAACCAGCGAGCTAAAGCCGGCCTGCCGACGGTTTCGCTTGCCGGCTACACTTCTGCAGGCAAGACCACGCTTTTCAACAGGCTGACCGGCGAGACCAAGACCACCGGGCAGGGCCTGTTCACTACGCTGTCGACATTTACAAGAGCAATAGACCTGCAGGGCGACAAAGTGCTATTGAACGATACGGTCGGCTTTGTCAGCAAGCTGCCGGCGTACATGATAGACGCCTTCAAGTCAACGCTTGACGAGCTGACCTACGCAAGCCTTGTGCTTCTCGTGCTTGACATAAGCGAGCCGGTGGACGAGATAGCCAGAAAGTATGCCAGCTCGCTTGACGTGATAAGGGAGTTTCAGGTGCCGACGACAAAGATCGTCTACGTGCTCAACAAGGTAGACATGACTTCTATTGAAGATGCGTTTGACAAAGCCGGTCAGCTTGGCATTCTGGACAGCAAGCGCGTATTGCCAGTGTCTGCCAAGACCGGCTACAACGTCGACCAGCTGAAGGGTCTGATGAGGTCGATGCTCTTTGAAACAGAGAGAGTCAGGGACGAAGAAGAAAAGGCAGAGAAAGAAGAGGAAAAAGCATGAAGGTGTCAGTCCTGAGGATTGGCCACAGGCTCATTCGCGACGACAGGGTGACCACGCACGCCGCGCTTGTAGCAAGGGCATTTGGCGCAGACAGGATATACATGACAGGAGTCGACCAGTCAGTCAGCGACACTGTCGAGAGCGTGGCCAAGAGATGGGGCAGGCCGGGATTTAAAGTCGAAGTGATACAGGACTGGAAAAGTCTTGCAAGAGCCTGGAAAAAAGATGGAGGCAAGATAGCGCATCTTACGATGTACGGCATTAACATTGACGATATCGTTGAGCCGCTGCGCAAGGAAAGCAGGATTCTGGTGATAATAGGCGCAGAAAAAGTTCCCAAGGAGGCGTACGAGCTTGCAGACTACAACATTGCGGTTGGCAACCAGCCTCACTCTGAAATTGCGGCTCTGGCGATCTTGCTGGACAGGGTGTTCAGGGGTAAGCAGTTCAAGAAGGAGTTTGCCGACGGCAGGCTCAGGATAGTGCCCGCTGAAAGGGGCAAGAAGGTTCAGGAGAACACCAACAGCACCAAGTAATCTTTTTAATCGCGTCATGCCCAGCTGCAGGGCAGTGATGACACTAACCTGCGCCGATCGCCCATTCAGCGAGATGAGGATATGCACCTCGACTGACATACAAATACAGTTACAGGGTGCACCCTATTTTTTACTTGGCAGGTGAGACTGTAGAGCTTCTTATTTGATTTTCTCCCTTTTGCCCAAGTTCTTGCCGCTGCAATACTTGACCAACTTGTCTTCGATAAAGTAGGACCATCCTTTGCCATGCAGGTCATACCATTTGCTCTTGGAGTCAAAGCCAGCGTGCACCAGCGTTACTCTTGTTTTGTTTCCATCTACCTCTTCAAGCGTCCAAGTGACTGTCGTCTTGGGAAAGTTCGGGTCAAACTTGTTTGCCCATGAATATGATATTTTCTTGTTAGGGACTATCTCCAGAACCTTTCCTTCCACCCTGTGGTTTTCCTTGCCGTCTTCGAAAAACTTGAATTGCATGAATCCGTCCACTCTGGGCTCCTCCAGCTTGGCCTGATCCGGGAACCAATGCGTCAGCTCTTTTTCATCCGTCAGTGCCCTGAACACGACTTCCGGCTGGGCGTCGATGAATGATTGTTTTTCTGATTTCTGTCATTTCCTTCTTTTTGCATCCTTGTTATTCTCAACATATTCCTTCAGGCTGCGCAGCCGGTCGTCTCAAAACAGATCAAAGAACTGCATCATCTCTGACATGCTGTCCCTGTTGACAGAGTAGAACCTGTTCTGACCTTTCTTGCGCTCGCTGACAAGGCCGGCATCCCTGAGCACCTTTAGGTGTGTGGACAGTGCCGGCAGAGTAAAATCAAAGTGCGTCGCTATCTCGCTTGGCGTCTTTTCCCCATCTTTCAATATCAGCAGCATCTGCCGGCGGCTGTCGTCGGCAACAGCTTTCCACGGTGAACCCATGGCAGTTTAGTAATTAAGCAATTATTTAAATGTTTAATTATACTTGCTTCATGAGCGCAATTACTGCGTTCACTATTTCTGACTTAGTAAAGAGCATCTTGATCGCGTCATCCTTGCGCCTCTTTGCCGGGTTCAGCTCCAGTATGTTCAGCTCGCCGTTTACCAGAAATTCCAAGTGGAGCGACTTTCTTGCAATGCTTGCGTTGCGTATGCCAAAGCGCTTGCCGGCTAGGCTGTCCGGGTTGGCAGGGTCAAGCGAGGTTAGCTTGCTCACTACGTCGACAAACGTGTTTAGCAATGCAAAGAGCGGGTCGGGCTGCTGCTTCTTGCCATCTTGGTCAGTGGCGACAACGCCCCACTTGACCTTGCTCTTTGAAGCAGACGTAAGGCTGTCGAACCTCTTCACGAACTCGCCAAAGACCGACTCCATCGTCACGTCGACCACATGATCTTTTGCCCGGACAAACTGAGAAGTCACCTTCTGGTCTGTAAATTCCATGTCGTGGTACTTGGCATAGAGGAGCGGCTGGCCGTACTTTACTACATATGCTTCGCAGTCTTCTATTTGCGAAATCAGGTGGAGAAAGTAGTTCTTGGACGTAGGGTTTTTCACGGCCGCGTTCATTTTCGAGATTATCATGAGCTTGAGGAGATCCCGGACAAAGTCGTCGGCGTAGCGTGGGAACTCTTCAAAATCATAGCGCACCTCTTCCACTACCAAGGCAGTCAGTATATGCTATCCGAGCTATCAGGATTTAATTATTCTTGCAGTACCGGTCAGGCTTGACCCGTCAGGATCGCAGGTTAGTTAGGTAGATTAAACGTCACGCCAGCTGCCGTATTGTTGACCGTTTCCAGGGAAGGGTTTGCGTTCACCCCGCCTGCCGGCCACATGGCAGGCAGCAACATTGCCAGATTCATGAAAAAGCACAGCATTTCGGGCGGCTGGCGCCAGCTGGTGCAAAAGGCAAACGGCGACATCGAATGGTACTGGAACGCAGTCAATGAAGACCTTGGCCTTGAATGGTTCAAAAGATACGACAAGGTTTACGATTCATCGGCAGGCATTCCTTGGACAAGGTGGTTCGTAAACGGCAAGTGCAACATCGTCAGCAACGCAATAGACAGACATGTAAAAAGTCAGCCGGACAGCGTGGCATACATTTTTGCAAATGAACATGGCTCAAGAAAGGTCGTCACCTACCGCGAGCTTGATGCGCAGGTAAGCAAGCTTGCCGGCGCTCTGGCAGACGCAGGCATAAAGAAAGGCGACGTTGTAGGCATCTACCTTCCCATGGTTCCTGAGGCGTTCTTTGCTATTTTCGCATGCTCCAAGATAGGGGTGGTTCATACTACCGTTTTCTCAGGTTTCAGCGCGCAGGCGCTGCACTCCCGCCTTGTCGACTCGAAGGCAAAGCTGCTCATCACCGCCGACACTATCAGGCGGCGGGGAAAAGAGATAGACCTCAAGGGCCGGTGGAGCAAGGCGGTACAGGGCACAAATGTTTCCAAGATAGTCACCACTGGCAATGGCAGCGAAGGCAAGAACATTGTCAACTATAACGACTTTGCGAAAAATGGCAAGAGTGTCAAGACCGAAGTGATGGACTCGGAAGACCCGCTGTTCATTCTGTACACGTCGGGCACCACCGGCGAGCCCAAGGGCACGCTGCAGGTGCACGGCGGCTTTACCGCCGTTGCTGCGCAGCAGGCGGCGTATCTTGTCGACATGAAGCCCGACGATGTCTTGTTCTGGTACGCAGACATTGGGTGGATAACAGGCCAAGTGTGGGTCGTCTACGGCAGCCCGATAAGCGGCGGGACTGCCCTTGTCTACGAAGACGCGCTAGACTACCCAAAGGCTGACGCGTGGTGCAGGCTAATTCAGGACCACAGAGTGAGCATCTTTGGTGCTGCCCCTACCGCCATCAGGCTCTTTATGAAAAGCAATGTGCAGATCAGTGACTGCGACTTTTCGTCCCTTAGGATTCTGGCTGCAACGGGCGAGCCGATAAACAGGGAGGCGTGGGAGTGGTACTTTGGACAAGTGGGCAAAAGGCGCTGCCCGGTGATCAACCTGTCTGGAGGCACTGAGATAGGCGGCGCGATCGTGAGCGCTCTGCCGGTCATGCCGCTCAAGCCCTGCACCGTAGGATGCCCCATCCCCGGCTTTGACGCCGACGTTTTCGATGATTCAGGCAGGCGCGTGGCAAAGGGCGAAGGATTCTTGGTCATCAAAAAGCCGTGGCCTTCCATGACTCGCGGGCTCCTGAATAACCCCAGCAGGTTTATCGAGACCTACTGGTCGAAATATAGGGACGTGTGGTACCACGGCGACATTGTCCTTGTCGACGGTGACGGCCTGTGGTATATGCGCGGGCGCGCCGACGACATCATAAAGGTGTCAGGTCACAGGATAGGGACAGCAGAAGTTGAAGCGGCTGCCGCATCATACCCGGCGGTCGCGGAGGCGGTGGCAGTTGGAAGGCCGGACGACCTGAAAGGCGAGGCGATAGTAGTGTGCATAGTGGTCAAGGATGGCTACAAGGCAGACAACAGCAGCTTGAAGAAAGAAATCATCAAAAAAGTCGAGGAGTCAATAGGGAAGTTTGCCCGGCCTGACGAAGTGAGGATAGTGGCAGAGCTGCCAAAGACAAGGACTGGCAAGCTTGTAAGGCGGCTTGTCAGGGCGAAAATTGCCGGCGACAGCATGGCTGGGCAGGACCTGTCGACCGTGGAAAACCCTTGGTCGCTTGACGCCATTTGATGATGACAAGTTATTTTTGCCTGTACTGAGAGCTAGAAGCATGGATGGAGACCAAATCTGCAAGGAGATCGCCAACATGCATGAGAACATCCTTGGCGCAGGGATAATCGAAAAAGGGCTCCCGCTTGCCCTGCACGTCAGGCCAGACATGCCGATGCCAAGGCAGGACAGGTTTGAGGTAATGCTGGGTCAGACAGAGATTATTATGAGCATTTTCGAGAGCAATGAGGATTATTTTGGCAAGTTCCATTACCTGATGGCGCACAACGACAGTTCAGACCTCTTTTTCTTTCCAGTGGCTATCAACGGCAGGAGGATGGTCCTTGTCATCAGAGTTCTCGGCCCGTACAGCCATGAAGAGGTAGTGGACAAGGTCAGGCAGTACGTGGGCAAGCTAAGGATAGCACGCTAGCAGAACCTCTGTTACGTCAAACCCTGCGACCAGCAAGAGAGGGATACTAGCTAATAGCGGGTAGTTGCTGGATCAAGATGAATTCCAATACTCCTAGATAGAGGACCTGTTTGCCAGCCAAGTATCTAAAAGCGGAATGGCTTCAAGTTATAGAACATTTTACTGATACTGAGACACTGCAGAGCAACCATGAAACAGTGCTAGACTCGCTTCTTTTTATTCATATCACTAGCGATACCATGATTCAAGGCCGCGTTGAGAGCAAAGCATGAGCGAACCTTTATTTTGTCATGCCCTGCGATTAGCAAGCATACGTATGCTTGAAGGCGAAGACGGCAGGAAGAGGTTCGAGCTCCCGGGCAGCAGGGCGCACTATGCCCCGTCGCTCCTGTTCACGATAAGCCACATGAGGCTTGCGATAGAGCCTGATCTTCAGGAGCGCACGATAAGCTGTAGCCAGCGCCTTGACATCACGATATTGCAGGACACCGATACCATCGCGCTTGACGCCGCCGAACTGCAAATAAAGTCGGTGTCTGCCGACGGCAGGCTTGAATTCCGTAGTCTCGACGACAAGCTGGCAGTCAAGCTTGGCAGGTTTCTCAAAGAGGGCAGCAGGATCAAGCTCGATATCGCATATACTGTCAGGCCGCGCAAGGGATTCTACTTTATCGCGCCTGACAGGCAGTATCCAGGCAAGCAGCCTGAAGCATGGACACAGGGAGAGAGTACCGAGGCAAAGTACTGGTTTCCCTGCATCGACCATCCGCAGGTCAAGTTTACAAGCGAAATTTCAGTCACGGTCCCAGCCGGCATGACGGCCATTTCAAACGGCAAATTGCTGAAAGTGGAGCAGCGCAACAAAAACAAAAAGCAGATTTACTACTGGTCCGAGTCGAACCCGCACTCTGCCTATCTTGCATCGGTGGTGATTGGCAGGTACGCCGAAATAAAGGAAAGCAATGGCCTGCTGCAGTACTACGTGCCGCAGGACAGGAAGCAGGACGCCGCCAGGTCATTTGAGCACACGCCTGAAATGCTCAGGTTCTTTGAAAGCTACCTTGGCACAAAGTACCCGTATGAAAAATACGCGCAGGTGGCGGTGCAGGATTTCGTCTATGGCGGCATGGAAAATTCCAGCTGCACTACGCTTACTCTTGACACGCTGCACGACAAAGAGGCGCATCTTGATTTCACGAGCGACCACCTAGTGTCGCATGAGCTTGCCCACCAGTGGTTTGGCGACCTTGTCACGTGCAGGGACTGGCAGCACATCTGGCTCAACGAGGGGTTCGCCACCTACTGCGATGCCCTCTACTGGGAGGCAAGCAGGGGCAACGACGAGTTCCAGTACTACATGATGCTGACTGCCGACGACTATTTCGAGGAAGCCGGCAACAGATATGTCCGGCCCATCGTGACCAAGGTGTACAAGCACCCAGACGACCTCTTTGACAGGCACACGTACGAAAAGGGCGGATGCGTGCTCCACATGCTCAGGCACTACATCGGCGACAAGCACTTCAGGCGGTCGCTCAAGACTTATTTGCAGAGGTTTGCCAACAGCACCGTCGAGACGGACGACCTGCGCAAGGTGTTCGAGCTTGAAACGGGCAAGAGCCTCCAGCAGTTCTTTGACCAGTGGATATTCAGGGAAGGCCACCCAGAGCTCAGAGCCGAGTTTTCAGCTGGTGACGGCATGGCAAAACTAAAGATAGAGCAGGCGCAGGCTAGCGAGCCGTTTGAATTCCAGATTGAAATCAGGCTGGTTTTTGGCAAGGGTGAAAAGACATACACTTTTGACGTGTCGGGCAAAGAGTGTGCGTTCCAGATCCCAGTTGACAGGGAAGTCGAATGGTTCTCGATAGACCCGCAGTTCAAGATACTGAAGACGATGTCTATCAGGGCGCCAAAGGAGATGCTCGTAAAGCAGCTGCAGGACGGCAGCACAGTTATCGAGCGTGTCGAGGCTGCCCGCGCCCTCAAGGGCAATTCAACAGATGCCGTCATTGATGCGCTAAAAGACGCCATCCTGCATGACAAGTTCTGGGGCGTGGCAGCCGAAGCTGCCAAAACTCTAGGCGTTGCCAAGTCCGACTATGCCTATGAAGCGTTGAAAAAGTGCCTTGCAGTCAAGCACCCGAAAGCGAGGCGGGCGGTGGTGAAAGCCATTGGCGAATTCAAAAAGGAAGAGTCGCTCGAGCTGCTCAAGCCGGTGCTGCAAGGCGACGAAAGCTATTTCGTCAAGTCTGAAGCTGCGATTGCAATAGGCAGGACAAAGAGCAGGCAGGCTATTTCAGTTTTGAAAAAGGCGGCTGAAACCACGAATACTTTTCAGAATGTTGTAGCGCAAGGCGCCATAGGCGGCCTCAAGGAATTTGCCGGCGACAAAGAGATAGCCGGGTTTTTGGTGGACAAGAGCCGCTACGGCAACTACCACAGGGTGAGAGAGGCGGCTACTTTTGCGCTTGGCAAGTTTGTTGACGGCAACCCCGCTGTGTTTGACCACCTGAAGGGTCTGCTTACAGACAAGTGGTTCCGGGTGCGCATCAATGCTCTCCGTGCGTTTGCCGACGCCGAGGCTGCCAAGGCCATCCCAGACATGACGTGGGTCGCAGAGAACGACCTTGACCAAAGGGTGAGGAGGGTGGCTGAAGAATGCATAAACATGATAAAGGAAGCGAGCAAGAAGCCAAAGGAGGTAGCCCAGATGAGAGAAGAACTAGACAAGGTCAAGTCCAAGAATCTGGAGCTTCTCCAAAAGATGGACAGGCTCGAACGGGAGCTCCACTAGTCCTCTTAAGTAAGTCTGCAAGCCCTATGCCACAAGCACTTTATTGTAAAGAAGGAATTGCTCCTCTTCTTCGGTCATGAATTTCTCGAGCACTGACGTCATGCTCTTGCTCCGGTGGCAGACGACTTGCAGGTGCTGAAACTTGTCGGCAATGTACATGTTGGTCACAAACGACATTAGGTGGCGCAGCGAGCGCAGGGATGTCGAGTCGAGGTACACTACCTGCAGTATGTTTTTTCTGGTCCAGTAGCTAGTCCTGTTGATGACTGCAACGCCGTCGACGGGCCGCTGCCCTATCACCACGACGCGCTGGTCCCCGACAAGGTTCTGGAGAGCTCTGCGGTCGAGCTGGTACCAGTGCCAAGACCTGACGTACATTTTTGCCGACAGCCTGTAGACCTCGGATGCATTAAGGTACTGCCAAATGGCGTCAAGATCTCTTGCAGTCGCCAGCCTTGCCTCCGATTTACGCGGCCTCAGCCTGTCAGCGGTGCTGTAGAAGACCCACCTCGATATTATTTCAAAGCTGTTTTTCTTCATCATGCGCTGCGACGCGACATTGTCTGCTGCCACTATTGCAGACGCTTGACGCGCCCCTTTTTGGCGGCCATAATGCAGCATTTTTTCAATCAGCTTGCTTGCGATCTGCGACCGGCGATAGTCTGGGTGCACCCTTATGCCTTCAAGCCAGACGCTCTTTTCGTCCGGACAGACAGCCGCGTGCGACATTGCAATCTTCTTTTTACTGCCAGACTCTTCTGCAACCAGCAGCCGGCCGTTCCTGTCTCTGTACCAAAAGTCCCACACCTGGTCAATGTAGTCGCCCCAGCTGAAGGTATTAGAGCAAAAGCTGAGGATCTCTTCTTTGTCTGCCTTGGCCGCCGTCCTGATCTTGATCATCAACTCTCTGTTGCGGCAGCTTCCATTTCCTGCATAAGGGTTGCGACGAACTGCTTGACGTTCTTGATAAAGTCAAGGGCGCTTGCAAGCGAGTCAGTCTCGTTAAATATCGTGACGACGTACGAGTTGGTGTTGAACTGGCTAACTCGAATGTCGTTCCAGAACTTGTGCAACAGCTCGCCGCCCGTCATTGACGTAAGCTGGAGAGCGTCCATTGGGTTCTTGTGGCCAACGTACCTGCCCGCAAGCGTGGGGATTCTATCGATTCGGGTCATCTTTGACAACACCCTGTGGATGTCATGGCTGCCGGTCACTATTGAATGATAAACCACTCTTACAGCGTAAATGTCGCTTTCAATGTCGACATTGAGATGCCGTTTTAGCGACGCGGCGACATGATGCAGGCATGCTATTGTCTCGCTGTCCGGGTCTTGCAGCGCGTTTGGGTAGCTCATGACCTGCAGTATTCGAAAGGGCAAGACGTTTGACTGGACGGGCGCTATCCGAAAGCCTTCCCTGAAAAATGACATTGTGTCCTGCATCGGGTGGCTGCTACCGTGGTCGCTTGCCCTGCTTGCATTAAAGCCCTCCGACTGGCTGAACGCGCCGCTTAGCTTGTCTGCGTTATCGAGTATTGGCTCTCTAAAATAAAGCTGCACGTTGAACTGGGTAATGTGGATGTCCACCATATCCCTTACTTGTTCACTGCCTTTGCAGATGTTTCAGGGTCCTGCGTGATGACCCCAAGCCACGGCTTCATGAGTTCCGGCTTGAGCTTTACCAGCTCGATTCCGGCGTCTCTCAAAAGTTGCGTGCCGTCCTCGAGGTAGTCTGCAAGGACAACTATCCTCTTTATGCCGACGCTGATTGCCATCTTGCTGCACTCTATGCAGGGCGCAAAGGTGGAATAGAGCGTGGCGCCGCGGGTGCTGCCGGCGTTGCCAAAGAGCGCGCACTGCATTATCGCGTTTGCCTCGGCGTGGGTGCACAGGCAGCGGTCGAGACCCTCGCCTGACTTGACCTCGCCCTTTATCCTTGCCATGCAGCGGGGGCAGCCGCCTTCAAAGCAGTTCTTTATCCCCGGCGGGGTCCCGTTGTAGCCGGTCGCTATCTGCCGGTTGTCCTTGACTATCACCGCGCCGATGTGCTTGGTGAGGCAGTTTGAGCGCAGCTTTGCTATCTCGGCCTGAAGCATGAAATACGTGTCCCAGTCTGGCCTCTGCATCTTCTCTAGCAGTAGGGAGGAACGCAATTGCTATAAAAATTGTTGCCGATCAGGAGGAGTTGTTGTTGTTCAGGCTACTGACCAGCGTATCGGCATTGCTGTCGTTTTCTTCCTGTTTGCCTTTCTTCCTACTAGTTCGCTCGCCTGTCTTTTTGTTCATGCTGTCGACCGTCCCTAGAGCAAACACGTACCAGATGCCCTCTGCCCTCATTTCCGGCGAGAGCATGCCGTTCATTTTCTCAATGTCGCCTTTAACATAATCCTCGGGATGCTTGTTGGTTCTCGCAACCACGTACATGAAGGCATTACCCCTGTACTTGTGGATTAGCAGCACTGCAAAGGGGATTAGTGCGGCGGATACTGGGATTAGTACTGGATTAGCGCTGGATTTGTGCGGAGGAAATTTTGGTAGCTGGACGAGAGTGTGCAAGATCATGCTGCAATGCCATTCCTGCTAATGCACTCCGATACCCTTTGAACAATCGACTAATCCACTTTTGAGCAAACCTATCTCCTATATTGCATGCATGCAGGAAGGTCGGTCGTTGCGGTCAAGAAAATTTACACTCTGTCGTAGCTGGGTTTTGCCAGTCTGTCAGACAGACGTCAATAACATGCGAGTATGCAATGGCATGCACGCTAGCTAACGTTTAAAAAATTTCATTATTTCTGAGCCAGCTCTCGCCTTTTGTGCAGGAGCCACTCGTCGCGTGCAAGGCGCAGGCCAACCAGCCCTCCGACCACGGCAAGCGCGGCCGACCCCAGCATCGTATAGATCTCCATTAGGGGATCTTTGCCTCCATAGGCGTAAGCCTACGCTTGCCTATTCTCCATGCTACCTCCATTGCAACCAAAGTGGGCGCGAATCCAGTCACGAACCAGCCGAGCGCTTCATATATCTCCATTGCAGCGTATTAACGGACGGCCGAAAGATTAACCCTGCTAAGGCGTGCGTTATAGTTATCGCAGACGCATTGTAGAAATCACAGAATATGCCGACGTTATCAGCGGCGCTTGTGTGCTATCATAAGCGCATTTGACTAGTCAAAAGCGGATTTTACCAAAGGTAAAATTATCTGTAGCGCTGATTGCAGTTCAGACGCAAAGGTTGCGACATGGGGATGGGCATCATATATCGGCATTTCCCTCCCATCTCTCATGTTCTTATAATTTTAAGAACGGCTCAGAGCTAGAAAGCGATCATCATTACCGTTCTTTTGCAGTAACAGTAGTTGTTATTGTGCAGCGCTGGCAGATAAATGTTAAGAACCCGGCTGGCCGGTAATTATCGGTTGGCAGCGGTAAAAAACTCTGACATCGCCAAGATAATGCGCCACCTTGGCTTTCTGACTGAAGTTGGCGAAGACGATGCCAACGCCCAGTTTCGCGCCCGCGCTTACTACAGGGCGGCAGACACTATCGCGAATTTGTCTGAGAATGTTGCTGATGTATACGACAATGGCGGCGTCGCGGCGCTGCTTGAAATCCCATCTGTCGGCAAAGCCATCGCCGCCAAGATAGAGGAATATGTCAAGACCGGTAAGGTGCGCCATCTGGAAGAGCTGAAAGCCAAGGTCCCGATCAACATCGATGAGTTGTACGGCATTGAAGGCATCGGCCCTAGGACAATAAAGGCGCTCTATGACAAGCTGCAGGTCAAGGACTTGGCAGGGCTGGAAAATGCTGCTGCCGAGGGCAGGCTTCAGACGGTGCCGGGCTTTACCGAGAAAAAGGAGCAGGACATCAAAAAGAGAATCGAATTTTTCAGAAAGGGCAAGGGCAGGCGCATAATAGGCGAGGTCTACCCGCTGGTCAAGCAGATCGAGTTGCGTCTGCTGCAGGCAGAAGGCGTGCATGACGCGGTTGCGGCCGGCTCTGTCAGGCGCATGAAGGAGACAGTAGGCGACATCGACTACCTTGTGACTGCCGACGACCCGGAAAAGGTGATGGAGTTTTTCGTCAGCATGCCAGAGGTTGAGGAGATTGTCGGCAGAGGCCCTGCAAAGGCATTTGTCCGGCTTGCCGGCGGCATTGACGCTGACCTGCTGGTTGTTCCAAAGGAGAGCTGGGGCTCGGCGCTCCAGTACTTTACCGGGAGCAAGGAGCACTCGGTGGAGCTTCGCAAGATAGCTATTGCAAAGGGCCTCCGGCTGAACGAGTGGGGCGTTTACAAGGGCGAGGCGCGTGTCGCAGGCGCAACCGAGGAGGGGGTGTACCAGGCATTGGGCTTGCAGTGGATCCCGCCGGAGATGCGGGAGAATACCGGCGAGATCGAATTGGCCAAGCAGGGCAGGCTGCCCAAGCTGGTAGAGTATGGAAGCCTCAGGGGAGACCTGCAGGTGCATAGCGAGAGCACCGACGGCACGGCAACGATGGAGGAGATGGCCCGTGCCGCAAAGGAATTCGGACTTGGCTACATCGCGATAACTGACCACACAAAGAGCCTTGCCCTTGCCAGTGGCCTTGACGAAAACGAGCTCTTGGAGCAGGCCGGCAGGATAGCAGAGCTCAACGACAGGCTGAAAGGAAGTTTCCGAATTTTGTCATCTGCCGAGGTCAACGTCATGAAGGATGGCTCGCTTGACATTTCAAGCAACGTTCTCGATAAACTCGACATTGTTGGGGCGGCCATTCATTCTAATTTCAACCTGCCAGTCGAGGCACAGACAGAGCGGCTGGTAAAAGCTGCCAAGAACCCGAGCGTCGACATACTGTTCCACCCTACAGGCAGGCTCATCAACAAGCGCGAGGGCTACCCTGTCGACATTGAGAAAGTGATCGAGGTTGCGCGGGACACAGGCACTATCTTGGAGATAGATGCGCACTATGACAGGCTCGACCTGAAGGATGAGTACGTGAGGATGGCGATGAAAAAGGGAGCCAAGCTGGTCATTGACTCTGATGCGCACCACCCCATCCACTATGCATACCTAGTGTTTGGCATTGCGCAGGCAAGGCGGGGCTGGGCTACACAAATGGACGTGCTCAACACTCTCCCGGCGGACAGGCTACTCAAGGCGCTAAAGTAAATGATATAATACGTCTATAGTTAATCCATAGACCGTGCGCACGGTTGTTGAAAAGGACGACTTAAAGGCGCGGAGGATATACCTTGGCGTCTTTTACTTTTGCGCCTTTGTCATGGCCACCATTACATTTTACGCCATCTACGTCAGCCTGAACGAATACCTGCAGACGGGCAGGGTGGTCATTGGCGAAGTGCTCGTAGAGACCGAGTTCCCATTCAGAGGCCTATTCAAGCTCGTGACCTACTTGATGATAGTGTCAGTCGTCGGCTGGTACTGCGTCGTCAGGCTCGGAGGCGATAAAGTAAAGAGCATCCCCAAGTGGCTCAAGTCGATGCTGCAGCTGATAGTGCTTGCAATTGCCGTAGTGTCGCTCTATGAATTCGTCTACAACTTTATCGTGTGGAACTCGCTCATGACAGCCGACGCGATAAGCGGAATAATGAGGTTTGATGACCTTAATGTAAGGTATCCAAATCCAGAGACGCCTTGGAATCTCGTGTTTGCGACCAAGATGTCGCTTGCAGCGTTTCTCATTTCGGCCCACGGCTTTTACACGATGTCCAAGCCGGAAAAGAAAGAGTCACAATAGCCACTCTTTTATTCTGGTCTTTTCAAACTCTTGCTTTTTCTCGAAATTCTGCTCCGACAGCGCTTCCAGTTTGATCAGAGGCCCGGCCGGGTTGTAAAAGTCGGCCTCGAGGTAGCCTGCACGCTTGTTGCCGGCCTCCATAAAGCAGTAGCCCTGCCCGGCAAACGCCGTGGCAGCAGGCCTGTCGTTGATCTCGTCTATTATCTGCCTGGCAGCCACCTTTGCCTGCTCCTCTGCAAATATGCCTGCCTTGGGCAAGGCCATTGCTCCCACCTTTATCTCGATGGCATCGCCTATCGCATAGGCGTTCTTGAATGATGTTTTCATTGTGTGCCTGTCGACGCTTATCCAGTCGCCTTCTTCTGCCAAGCCAGAGCTCTTTACGACTTCCGGAACCCTATGCGGCGGGATGCCGACCAGCACGTCATAATCCTGCCGGGCTCCGTTTTCAAATTCCATCTTGTTGTTCAACACCGACTGCAGCTTGTGCGAATGGTGGAAGCGTATACCGCGTTGTGAAATTATCTCGATCACACTGGCGCTCACCTGCGGGCCGGCGACTGGCAGCGCTATGGGGGCAGGAGTATACAGGTCTATATCTATGGAGCTTCTGGTTCCGTTTCTTGTCAGCATGCTGTCAATTATCAGCGATGCCTCGTACGGCGCCGGCGGGCACTTGTAGGGCATGCCCATTATCGCCACTGCTACCCTGCCGCGCCTGAGCGAAAGCAGTCTATCCCTCAGCGGCTCGACCTGCGGTGCGTCGTACAGGCTGTAGCCCCTGCTGACAAAGCCGCTTATTTTTTCAGGCGCAGTCTCGGCCCCAAGCGCGATTATCAAATAGTCGTACTGTATCCAGCCATGGCTTTTTGCCTGCACCCTGTCAGAAGCGGCATCGATCTTTGTAACTTCGTCATTCAGATATTCGATACCCTTTGCATTCAGGCCGGCAAGAGGCGTCTGCGACTCTTCAAGCCTCCTGCTCCCCTCCAGTATCCACAGCTTGACAAGCCCCATCATGAACGACGTTTTGCGATCGATGACTATGATGCGATGATCTTGATTGAGAGCCTTTCTCAGCTCATTGGCAGCGGCAAGGCCGCCAAAGCCGGCCCCAAGGATCAAAATGCGCTTGCCCATTGCAATAAAAATAATCGAAATACCATGTAAAAACTTTTTAGTGATGAAATACATTGATCAGTGATGCCGGAAAAAAACATCCACGGGACTTATGATGATGACACGCTGGAGCGTATGAAGCGATACTTCCGGCTTGCCAACGATAAGGAATTGTTAAGGTACATCAAGACCCACGGCATGCGCCGGCACGGTGATATGCTGGAAGACGACAAAGAATCATCCTGACTGCAGCGGTAGTGTGCTTTCAAGCCGCACCTTCTCAGCGTTCCTGTGTTGTCGGCCTTACCAGTATCTCGTTCACGTTCATGTGGCTTGGAGACTCGACAGCAAACAGGATCGCGTTTGCAATGTCTTCTGCATGCAGTGCCTCCATCTGCTTTGTCGCTTCAACAAATTTCTCGAGCGACTTGTCAGTTATCGTGTTTGTCAGCTCTGTCGCCACGACCCCTGGCTCGATGCAGGTGACCCGTATGTTTGATCTAGTGCTAAACTCCTGCCTGAGTCCTTCGCTGAGCGCGGTGACTGCGTGCTTTGTGGCGCAGTAGACGCTCCCGGCAGGGAAGACGACTCTCCCGGCCACAGAAGAAATGTTGACGATGTGGCCCGACTTTTTGGCAAGCATGTGCGGGATAGCCGCGGCGGTGCAGTACAGGACTCCTTTGATATTCACGTCTATCATCCGGTCCCACTCGTCTACCTTGAGGCTCTTGAAGAAGCTCAGCGGCATGAGGCCGGCGTTATTGACAAGGATGTCGACCATGCCCCACTTTTTGGCGGCGGCATCAACAAACGAGTCGCACTCGGCCTTTTTTGTTACATCCAGTTTTTGTATTAAAATCTCGCCGCCGTTCTTGGCGATCTCCTTCTCCAGCGACTCGAGCCTGTCCGTGCGCCTTGCGCCTGCAGCCACCCTGGCGCCTGCCTTTGACAGCGCCAAGCAGGTTGCGTATCCTATGCCGCTGCTTGCTCCCGTAACTATTGCCACTTTGCCCTTTATCATTATAGTTTAAAGAAATACTTACATTGTAATAATACGTTTTTGCTGGCTTGAACAAAGCTTAAGTATTATGTTTGCGCGTGTAGTTCCGTGCACTTATGAGCCTCGATGACAGCGACGAGCTGGCTTACTTGTGGACCAAGGTCAAGTTTATCCAGAAATACATGAGTAAGAACAATTGCAGCTATGATGTAGCCGAGCGCGAGTTTCACACGTGGATAGAAGGGTTGATGGATAGCAGGATCGAGCGCGCAAACAGGATGCTCAACGCTCGGCCCTAGGTGGCTAGATGCTCTGCTCTTCTTGCTGCTGTATCTTTTGCTTTCTTGCCATGAGCAACAGGACCGCGCCAAACATTGCAAGCACCACAGCAAGCCCCTGCGCGCCACCGTTTGGCACGGCGACAAGATACGCGATTGCAAAGGCAAAGCACGTTCCCGCCTGTAGCAGGTACGACACCACCGGCCTCATCTTGGTCTTTTTGGCGATGTATCCAATGGCAAAGAACACGGCTGCAGGGTAAATAGTGAGAAGGATAAACTGGTCAATATCGATGCCGAGGTGGACCATCGCCGACAGTCATCAACACTGGGGTGTATGCTAAATAATAACGTTGTTTGAACGCGGCTCAGCCACCAAACATTTTCTTGAACCCGCCCATTACACTTCCAAGCAGGTCGCTTTCGCCTGTCTTATCCTGCAGTATCTTGACGCTTTCCTCGACCGCCCGCTGGGATTTATTCTTGTCGTTGATGCCAGCCTCGCGGTCTATCCTCTGGATTACCTCTTCGTTGCTGACATCCTTCCGGGTCGTGGTGAATTCCTGCTTTTCGCTGTCTGAAAACATGCCTGTGATGCTGTCAGGCAGCTTTGACATCAATCCCTGCGCCTTGCCCGGTTCTGCCTTTTGAAGGAGTGTTTTGGAAACTACAGCCATGACGGTCCTTGCCTGATCCGGATTTATTCCGACTCGCTGGGCAAGCTGGTTGACCAGTTCTTCCATACGTGCAACGCGATTGCATAGCTAATAACGGGTTCTATAGACTTTTCAGCGCGACGTCTGCTGCGCATGCACCTGGACCGCCACACCAGTCTCGATCATCGAGCGCGCATTCTCGAATGGGAGCGATGCCACGTCCTCTACTTGGAAAGGCCCGTACTTGTTCATGTCCACTCCGATGAACTGCTCCATAGGCTTGAGGAACCGCACGACTATTTGCTTTGTACGCACTCTAGCGGATATCGACTCGAGCACCTTTGGCCTTCCCTTGACCGTGGCGCCAATGACCTCGGCCGCCCTGATGTCGGACTCCCTCCGGCCATCGAGGATGTATTTTTCTTCGTCGGTGAGCTTTGAGTAGTCAAGCGGCTCGTTGTCGCCGGCGCGCATCTTGTGCTGCCTTGTCTCTATTAGCAGGCGAGCGCAGGTCGCAAGGAGGTCTGCCATGCGGTCCCTTATTTTCGCCTCGAAGCCTTCGTAGCCCTGCCCCTTCAAGTGCCCAAGCGCAGCTGCTATCTTTTGAAAAGTGTCAGGCTCTATGGTCTGGAGCGAAGGCGTCTCTACTTCCTTTCTGAGCAGCTTGTAAACGTCCTTGAGCGCAATTACCTGCTCGCCGTCTCCGGCGGCGCCCTGCTCGCTGCTTTTTTGCTGCCCGACAGACATTCAGATCATCACCAACAAGCCTTAAATTATAGGATTTTCGTGTCCTACACTTAGTGGATATTCCAGTTGCCTTATAAATTAATTGATGGCAGAATTGAGCCGCAAACATTTACTGCCGAAGGAGTGATGAAGAGGCTGAAGGACGACGGCATCAAGTTCCTCGACCTGCAGTTTACCGGCCTCTTTGGCAGGTTCCACCACACCACCATAGACTCCAAGATGTTCAGGACCGAGGATTTCACTGATGGCCTTCCAAAGCTTGATGGCTCGTCCATCCGCGGCTTTACAGAGATCCACGAGTCTGACCTCATCATAAGGCCGGACCCTTCCACCTATGCGACGATACCTTGGATAGAAAAGGCGCCCACCGCGAGGCTCATATGTGACATCCTCAGCGGCGGGAGCAAGCGCGAAACATTCCCCCGCGACCCGCGCGGCATCGCAAAAAAGGCCGAAAAGCACTTGTCGGATCAGGGCTACGACGTGTCGTACTGGGGTCCCGAGGTCGAGTTCTTTGTGTTTGACAAGCTCGAAGTCAACACCATGACGCCATACCAAGGTCAGAGCTACCACATTGCGTCAAGGGAGGCACCATGGTCGACAGACAGCGTCGGCTACGCGCTAAGGCTCAGGGAGGGTTATCTGCCAAGTCCGCCTGGCGACACCCTGATGGAGTACCGCAACGAATGCGTCGACGTGCTCACGAACAACTTTGGCATAGTGTGTGATGCGCACCACCATGAGGTGGCCACCGCCGGCCAGTGCGAAATAGACATCCGCTTTGACTCGCTGGTCAACACAGGCGACGCGGTACAGAGCTACAAGTACATCGTCAAGAACATTGCAAAAAAGCACAACATGATAGCGACCATGATGCCAAAGCCTATAGCGCTTGACAACGGCTCCGGCATGCACGTCAATGTCAGTCTGTGGAACAAGAGCGGGAACCTCTTTTACGATTCTGCAGACGAGTATGCCGAGATGTCGCAGACTGCGCGCTATTTTGGTGGAGGCATCATGGAGCACGCGCACGCGCTTGCCGCAATCGTGGCGCCGACCACTAACTCGTACAGAAGGCTTGTGCCCGGCTACGAAGCGCCGGTCTACGTAGCGTGGAGCATCAGCAACAGGTCTGCAATAATCAGGATACCAGCCCACTACAAGGGCAGCAAGTTTGCGTACTTGAAGCGCATAGAGTTCAGGGCGCCCGACCCATCGTGCAATCCGTACCTTGCGTTCTCGGCAGTCTTGGCAGCCGGCCTTGACGGCATCAAGAAAAAGAAGGACATCGGCGACCCGGTGAATGAGGACATTTTCAAAATGACTCCAAAGAGGAGACACGAACTTGGCATAAAGCAGCTGCCTGCCAGCCTGAGGGAGGCCTATAAAGAACTGGAAAGCGACAGCGCCTTCCTAAAGCCGATATTTGACAGCGAGACCATCGACATGATAGCAGACCACGAGGCAAAGGAGCACGTCGAGCTTGCAGTGCGGCCGCATCCGCACGAATTTTCGATGTACGCCGACGTCTAGCTGTCGTTGTCGCCCTTTATCCGCAGCACGCGCCTGACAAGCTTGAAGGTCAGGCTTTCACCTCTGCCCTTTGAGATCGACTGAGCCATTACTGCAAAAAGCAGCCCGAGCCCGGTCGCAGTCGACGTGAGCCAGATGGCATAGTTGTTGTTAAGTGCCAGCCCGCCGTTCCAGAATTCCTGCAGAATGCGGAGCAGGATCGTAAATAGCCCTTGACCAGTCCCGATCAATACTAGGAATTTGCCGATGTTCACCCTGTTTGCAGCAAACAGGCCAGCCCCCATAAGCACAGTGAGCCCTCCAAGCTGGCTCAGCATTGCAAGGAAGCCTACGGGTATCACGGCGTAGGTCCAAAAATCCCTGGCGGTGTTTATAACCAGCTGGTCGCGTATCAGGTTGTATATCTCAATGTTTGCCCTGTAGCCGGACGCCAAAAAAAGGATGCCAGAAACGAACGCCACGCCGGCGGCAATCCTGTTCCTCGTGGTGCTGTAGCGCAGAGTCTGCAAGCGGTCGTACACTATGCGATCTTTAACCATCGCCTTTGGCAGGTGACCGTTGACGGCAAGGTGCTTCATCCTTGCGTACGAATAGCGCCGGCGCGCTTCGTACGCAGTTATCCGGAGCCGTATTCCCTTTTTGTCGACAGACTCGGCAAGCGATTTTGGTATAATATAGTTTGAAAGGCTCACTAGGCCTTTCTTGACGACCATATAGTCTGTCAGAACTTTCCGGAGAAAGCCTACCTTTTTCCTGTCAGACGAGTACACCGGCCGGTTGAGCAGCGCTGCCCAGTCAGAGAACGGATCGTGTGCTGATGATGTCACATTCTGTCCAACAAGATATGTACCAAATGCACTATTATGGGTTGCCAGCCTGGAAGCTTGGCACTCACCCAAAGGGAATCCCAAAAGTGAACCCTGCAGGTGAACAGGCGCATGAGACGCGGACAAAATCGGGCTAAAAACAA
>DAINRX010000005.1:28159-30752 GCA_036741635.1 Nitrososphaera sp. | reverse complement strand
ACTTTCAAGCAAGTGAGCTCAGAATCTTTTTCTAAATTGGTTAATAGGCTGCAGTGTGTCACTAGGACAATGTCCTCTACAGAGCGACAGGAAGAAGCGAAACAACAAGTCGCGCCAAAAGTGGGGGAAAAGGAGAAGCCGAAGCTGAACGACTACAAAAGTCAGGAGGAGTTTCGCATGGTTATAGGAACAGGAACGCCTGCAGAAGAAAGAGAAGAAGAAAGAGCAAAATAATGTCGTCGTCGGATACTACAATTCTGAAGGACCCGATCATGAGCCTGCATCTTGTTAGAAACTAACTAGTCTGTATGAATTATTCAAGATACTGTGTATAGTATCCTTCTTCTCCGCAACCTCCCGGTCACATTCAGATGAAGAACCGTATGTGTCATTTTATTCAACTGACTAAAGGTCCTCAATGCTATTTCGTATATCTCTTAGCCTGTTTCTCAACGTTACATCAGTTATTCCCGCAGCTTCTGCAACAGCCTTCTGGCTGATGTCCTCACTGTTATCTACACATGAAACGTAAAGGATAGTTGCCGCAAAAGCCATTGGAGATTTACCTGCTTGCATTTCTGTTTTCAGAAATTCTCCCATCATGTCTATTGCTCGCCGTTTTGTTCTTTCACTTACATGAGCGTTATTTGCGACTTTAGCTATGCATTTCATAGGATTGGCAAGAGGAGTTTTGATGTCAAGTTCCCTGATAAGTATCCTGCAGTTACGAGAGATTTCTTTTTTTCTTACGTCGGCAGTTGCAGCTATCTCTTTAAGTGTCTTATTTGTGCCTAACTCTCTGCATGCCAAGTAAATTGATGCGACCAACATTGAGATAATCGACCTACCACGTATGAGTTTCCTCTTGGCTGCTTTTCTATAGATGTATGCCGCCTTCTCTACGATTGCGTCTGAGAGAACAAGCGAATCTTGCAAATACCTAAGCTCGACAAAAGCGCGAGTCAGGTTTCGTTCAGTTGGAGTATGAACTTTCGTTCTGTGGTCCCATGTTCTCAGCCTATTCATCGAAGAGGCTACTGCCCTATCCAGTTCCGCCCCCCTACTGTCTTTGTTATCCTTGCCAATAAGAGTCGAAAGTCCCATGTCATGGTGTGCTAGCGAAGAAGGCGCTCCTCCTGCCCTGAGGCTTTTATTTATTTCAGGATTATGTGAGCGCCATTCTGCTCTGGTTTCTTCGATTCTATCCGCGACTACGCGGCCGCAACTATCGCAAACCGTCTCACCCGAAGCCGGGTCCATTATCAATCTGCCGCTCTTGCAGGAAGAACATCTGATCATCATTAACTTTGTGACTTATTACGCAGAGGACTAGTGTGATGATTTGGTATTCTCTACAAACTATATAAAGACAATATACAAGTTCGTGAACCTTTTGTACCGTTAGTAAAAGATGCTGCTGTGACACCATGCAGCAGGATATAAGAGCATTGCAAGTGGCGATCACGCTTGCAAACAGGCTCAAAAAGTGAGCCCATACTGTCAATTATCGAGCGTATACTTTCCAGTGGCCAGCGTATCGGTGCTTTCGTGATTACTTTGCGCGAGAGATCGGGACTTCGATTGTAGAAACGTTTCTTGTCCTGCCGTCTTCTGACTGGACGGTCTCAGAGCCGAGCTTGATCGGTCCGATTTTGTACCCCAGCGTGTCCATGCGCTTGACAATGATCTGGGCCACGTCTACCGCTCTTGTGATGCTCTTTCCCCTGGCCTTTATCACTACTGTCGGCTCGTTTGCCAGCTGCACCAGTGTAGCCGTGACGTAAGTCATGAGTGGCTTTTTCCCGATAAATATCTCGTTGCTTGGTTTGTTCTGCCTGACTGTGTTGGTGTTTGTAGACATGGTGCGAGATATTCAGCACCCTAGAATATAACGTTTGTTATCTCTTATCCCAGTCCTGCTTTCAACCGGATTCTGCTGCGTATTTCCTCAGGATGGCTTCAAGCTCGGTGGGGTTTTCGGATATCTCCTTCACAGCGTCCGGGTTTTCCACTTCGTAGCAGTGGAGCAGGTCCTGCTCGTCCTTGTAGAACAGGAAGACCTTGCTTTCATAGATGCAGTGGTACAGCTGGTCGGTGACCATTTTCTCTGTCTTTAGCTTGATGCCATCCTGCTCCACCCTGACAGGATAGTCGTCGCCCGCTGCAACAGCCATGCAATAGACTGTTGGCCACAAGGCTATTTATTCAATTACAAAATCATGGCGCTTGATCTTGCACACACCCACGTTCCGAAGTAACTGAAAAAGATGTGTATAATATGGCAATGATCTCAAACCTGCCAATGATCATATATTCATCCTTAACATCAGTTTCAAGAACAAGTTCGCTGATGCAATGCCTATGGCCCGGCCTGTTGTAGTGAGGAAACATGACAAGAAATATGACGGGTCAGACTACTAATATGAGGCACAATAGGCTGCAGCAAGAGTGGCAAGACCAGAAGCCACTCTACCAGCTTTTCTTTTGCCAGCATGCATTTTGTTGCAGTAGCCTCAGATAATGGATAAAGAATGCTCTATTCGTTAGCACTCTTTTTCATATAATCAAAACCCTGCAAATTCAAGCGACATAA
>DAINRX010000005.1:19651-28059 GCA_036741635.1 Nitrososphaera sp. | reverse complement strand
ATTCGTTAGCACTCTTTTTCATATAATCAAAACCCTGCAAATTCAAGCGACATAAATTGAGTGGAAAAGAGGAAAAGAGGAAATAACATCTGCAATAGAGCGATTTGAAACAGCTTGCGATAAGCACCTTCCAAAAGTCGATCGCATGCTAATAGTTGATTTGTGCTTGCGCTTGCGAAGCGAACCTGATGTTAAACCCATGTACACCGTTGAATCCTTCATGAGGGAAGGCTTGGATACCGAGAAGATAAGAAGCGACGTAATACGAGTGACAGGCATGACTCCTGCATTCTATGACAACAGAACGCATATCGTTGTGCATCACAAGCTAGACTATGATATATTGAAGCAAATCAATGACTTTGATGACATCTTGTAAGTTACAGGCACATACATGGGAAGCATGGCGTCTATCGGCCCTTCGCACGAGCCGTCGACGCATGCTCACAGGAAGACTACTACGGCAACAACCTAGTCGCGCCAGTTGGCTGGAAAATGTAGAAAGGCTTAAGCACCTATTCGCCGTCAGCAATTCCATGATCGTTGAAGGGTCACAGAGCAGGGCTCCAAGGATCATAATGCACGTTGATTTTGATTATTTCTTTGCCCAGTGCGAAGAAATTCGCAACCCCGGGCTGCGAAGCAAGCCGGTGGTCGTCTGCGTCTTTTCCGGCCGCACCGAGGAGAGCGGCGTCGTCAGTACAGCCAATTACGTTGCAAGAAGGTACGGGGTCAGGTCAGGCATCCCAATCAAGCTGGCAAAGTCAAGGCTTGCAGATGTCCCTGACGCCACGTTCCTGCCGCTCGACGCCGGATATTACCGCCAGATGTCCGAAGCGGCAATGTCAGTGGTAGAGTCGTACGCCGACAGGTTCGAGCACGTCGGGATCGACGAGTGCTATGTCGACGTTTCTGACAGATTCCCAAGCTTTGGCGCGGCAAAGAAACTTGCGCAAGACATCAAGGGCGACGTGAAAAGGCAAATGCAATTGACCTGCTCCATCGGCGTGGCGCCAAACAAGATGCTCGCCAAGATGGCGTCAGACCTGCAAAAGCCGGACGGCCTGACAGTGATAGAGCCGTTCACCGCTGCAGAGTTTATCTCGGCGATGGACACGGACAAGATACCCGGCATAGGACTAAAGACGAGCGAGCGGCTTGCAGAGATGGGCGTTAAAACGATAGGCGACCTTGCCCGGTTCGACTTGTTCAAGCTGATCGAAGAGTTTGGCAAAAAGACCGCGACGTATATGCACAATGTAGCAAGGGGAATAGACGACGAGCCTGTCGTCGAGTCGGAAGAAAAAAAGCAGATAATGCGCATAGTCACGCTCAAAAAGGACGCTACGGCCAGCGAAGAAATGTACGGCGAGCTTTACGATCTATGCCAGTCCGTTTTTCAAAAGGCAGCCAATAGAAAGCTGTCATTCAAATCAGTGGGCATACTTCTCATTCTTGACAACTTGGACAACATGTCCAAGTCAAAGAGCCTAAAAGTGCACGCCACCAGCTTTGATGCCATTCATTCAACAGCCAAGGCTGTCCTTGACGAGGCGATGCCGGCGACAGGTAGGGCAGCAAAGGTGAGAAGGCTTGGCGTGCGGCTGTCCGACCTCCAGAGCAGCGCCGGCCAGAACACTATGCTCGACTTTATGGGTTCGGGCGGCCGCTAGTTGGAGCTGGTGCGTTTGCCTGCAGCCTGCGCATCCTCTTGCTTTCAGCGTACATCACGACGCCGAGGTATATGCCAAGCCACGGCAGGAACATTATCTCGCCGGCCACAGAGTGGAACGACTCCCACTCGGCGACGTTCGTCGTCACCACCAGCGCGTAAAGCGACAGCGATATTATCCTGATGACGTTCACGGCGGCCGTGCCAAACGTGCCGATTGCAAAGTAGATCAGCTTGCGCTTGAGCGGGATCTCCATCTTAAGCAGGAATGCGAGCATGACAAGCGTATAGATTATCATGCTGTGCACGCCTGCCGAGGGCCAAAAGACCTGCAGCGCAAAGGGACCATGGAGTCCGCTCAGGACAAGCAGGTTGTCTCTTGCCCTCGCCGTGGGCGCGTCGCTCTCCGGGTTTGCTGGCCCAATGTTGGTGACATAGTCATCGAGGAAATTGATGACTGCCTCGTCGATTACTAGGTAGATGGGCACAATGAACTGGAGAGGACCCAGCGAGTCGAACGGGAAGAAGGCGTCAAGCGCGAGAATGGCTGCACTGCCCGCCAGATACATTGCTCCTGCAGGTGCTATCTTGTACCACTTTTTTCCAAACAGGACTACTAGCGAGATCCCGACGTACAGGGACATGACGATAAAATCCCACATCCATACCCAGCTGTCCACGAGCTCGACGTTGTACACGGGCGCTCCTTCCATGATGTAGCTGCGAAGGCCGAACGGCAGCGCGACAAAGTACGTGATAGTCAGTACTGCAAGCCCGATGACGATGTAGAACCTCTTGTGGCTGATCCTGTATTTCAGGCCGACGAGCTCGGCGGCGATAAATGCCATCGCAAAGAGAAAGCCGCCCCTTCCCTCGTTCCACGAAAGACTGAACGTGTCAGGGTATGCGACAAGAGTGAAAATGATGGGCGCAATTAGCACCAGCGTCGCCGCCAGGCTTGAATTGATCCCAAATATTGTAAAGTCAGCAGGCTGACTGGAAGCAACGGGGTTGTTGCCAGAAGACAAGTTTCAAAACCTGTAACCTTTCTTGGGCATAAAAATGTTCTACGACGGCTGTTTAATTGCTTCGGTAAACCACTTGGGCACAAGGTCCTGCGCGCTCTTCAGCAGGTAGGAAATACTGCTGTCAAGGATGTACGTCGTGGCATAGTCTTCCTTGCTCCTGACGCTCCTGCCATAAGCCTGCACGAGCCTGAGCACGGTGTTCCAAGTGTACCAGTTGGGGTCGCGCTCTTTCATTGCAGATATCTTTCTATCAGTCAGGTCGGGGTATGGCACCTTGACTATGACTTGGAACCTTGAAAGGTCGTCCTTGAGGTCGACTCCGAGGTGAAGTGACGGCGATATGAGCACCGTCGGCTTTTTGCTCTGGTAGTGCTTTTTCAGCACCTCGCTCCTGTCAAGCTTTGAGCTGGTTTCAATAAGCCTGTCTGCATTCTCTTTTCTCAGGCCATCGCGGATCGACTGAACCTGCAAATATGATGTCGTGTGTATTATGCCCTTTTCGTTCTTGTGCATCGACATAATGTTGTCTACCACTTTTACGATCTTGGGCATGCTCTCGCCCATGGTCTTGGCATTGAGCCACGCCACGTTCATCATGTGTATCTGCCGGTTCTTGACTGGAAAGTCAGACTGCTCTATCCTGATGAACTTGACTTTGTCAGGCTCCAGGCCGGTAGTTTTGCAGAGGTAGTCCTTGCTCAGTATCGTCGCGCTCATGAAAAGCGAGACCGAGCCCTTGTCAAGTATCGAGTCGAAATAGCCGGAGATGTCAAGCGGCATGAGTATCGCCTTGACCAGCTCGTTTGTAGTCGGGTCGCGCTGGACATTTGACACGATCCAGTTGTCCTTGCTTGCCCTTATGTCGTCAATGACTGCAGACAGGTTTTCTGCGCGTTCCATCGCATCAATGTAGTTCTTTTCAGTGTACGGCTCGACAGCCACTTTCTGGCTGCTCCTTTCAAGGATGCCTTCAGCCTTTTCCGTGAAGTCGAGAAGCCTTTCGCGCAGGGTGATGCAGAACTCAAGCCATGTGCCAATGTCGTTGATGTTTCTGTCAGGCATCTGAAGCCTTAGGAAGCGGAGCGAATTCCGATGAATTGTAAAGCTCCTGAAGTCGCCTACCTCTGACTCCAGCTGGTGTGCCTCGTCCAGCACGAGCAGGCCGCGCTTTTGCGCGGTCCCGGCGTAAAACACGTCTGAAAGGAAATAGCGATAGTTGTAGACCGTGTGACTTGCCCCCGCCCCTATCCACTTTTGGTGGTAATAGTGGCACGGCCTCCATTCAAGCTCGACCAGCTTTGATTTTGAACGCAGGCTGTCGGCATATTTGCGCTCCGCAAAAGGATCCAATTTTACCAGCTCGTGCTGGTTGCCCTTGCCTTCCACACGATAATCCATCAGGCGGGTCTTGTAGGCGCAGTCGTAGCTGTCGTCCTTGACGCAGGGGCCGTAGTCGCAGCTCTCATTAAGCCCCATGTCTTCTTTGACAATGCAGGAAAAGTTGCCTCTTCCCTTGACCTCGACTACGAACGGAAAGTCGCGCCGATACTGCGTCTGGAGGTCTTTTGTGGCTGTGCAGATGTGCGAGCTTCCGAGGTAGCGCGCAAGCGTTATCGCTACCGGCGTCTTACCAAAGCCGGTGGGCGCTTCAAGGAAGACACACTTGTAGCCGGACTTGATCGCAGACTCGATCTCGGCTAGCACGCCCTTTTGCTTCTCCCGGATGCTTGGGAGCGGAAAATGGGTTAGTATTGAAGAGGACATTAGGGTTCACCATTGAGTAACAACAAGCGCGACCTCACTTGACATCTCGCTCTTTTTAAGTTTCGGGCTTGGTCTCGTACAGCCAGCAGCGGACGTAGCCTGTCTTTGTCGGGAATTCCGGCGGGTCCTTCTTGCAGACGTCCATCGCGTGGGGGCAACGCGCATAGAACCTGCAGCCTGCAGGCGGGCTGAGCAGGGACGGCGGGCTCCCGGCAACAAAATTGATCTTTTTTTCTTTCGAGCGCAGCCTCGGCACGGCAGCTATCAGCGCCTGCGTGTAAGGGTGCTTGGGGCTCTTGTATACCTCGTCTGCGGAGCCGACCTCGACAAGCTGGCCGGCGTACATGATGCCTATCCTGTCTGCAAGCTGCGCGACAAGCGCCAAGTCGTGGGTTATCAGGATGATGGTGATGCCTTTTTCCTTCCGGAGTCTCTTGAGCAGGGCGATTATCTGCGACTGCACTAGCACGTCAAGTGCTGTGGTCGGCTCATCTGCTATCAGCAGGTCAGGCTCGAGCAGAAGCGCCATAGCAATGACGACGCGCTGCTTCATGCCGCCAGAAAGCTCGTGCGGATAGCGCCTTGCGACAGAAGGGTCAAGGCCGACTGCGCTGAGCGACTCGGATATTTTCTCTTCAACGTTGCCTCCAAAGCCGTGCTCCCTCAGGATCTCCTGCAGCTGGCTTTCGACCGAATAGACGGGGTCGAGCGCGTTCATGGCCCCCTGAAAGACCATCGCTATCTTTTTCCACCTGACACTTCTGTTGAATTCCTGTTCAGCCATTTTCAAAATGTCATTATCGTTGAGCATTATGGTGCCGCCGACTATTTTTCCGGGTGGCTGCATCGACCGCATGAGTGCCGCTCCAAGGGTGCTCTTGCCGCATGCCGACTCGCCAACGATGCCCATCGACTCGCTGCCAGACAGCTGGAGGTTGACGCCATCAACTGCTTTGACAGGGCCCTTCTCTGTAAAATAATAAGCCTTGAGTCCGGAGACTGCCAGTTTCAGCATTGTTATTGGACATCATGTGCGCGCATTGTTATAAGAGGATTCTGGCGCTCACAGAGGTTGCATAACTCGTTTATTGTATAATAGGAGTTTATAATCAGATTGAAGTCTCCGATCTGCTCCTTTGATGCCAAGTCTGGCGTTCTCTGCTCAAAATGCGAGATCAAACTGCAGACAGGCGGAATAACACAGGACGACGTCGACGCGTCGACCCGGCTGACAAGGCTTGCAGAGCGCAACCAAGACGTTAACAAGTTCACCCTTGTACACGGAGTAAGGGTCGACGGGGACTTTGTGCTTGTGCTCAGGAGCTCTGATGTCATCGCCGTCAGAGGAAATGAAAGCCTTGCAAGCAGGATCGAAGGTGAATTCGGGCAGAAGGTGTGGTTCGTCGAGTCCGAAGCGTCGGACAGGCGTTTTATCGAAAACCTCTTCCACCCTGCAAAGGTGCTCTCTGTCAACCTGTTCTGGCTCCCAGACGGCAACAAGCTCACCAAGGTAATAGTCGCTGGCAAGCCGCTGGTTAATATAGAAAAGATTCAAAAGATTGCCAAAGCAGTTAGAAGCATTGAACTGCTCGTCGAATTTGAGAACAGGTAGAAGATGAGAAAAAATGGTGAACATCAAGAGAACGCACTATGCGCGCCAGCTTGACGACGGCATGGTGGGCCAGCAGGTGAGGGTAGGAGGCTGGATAGAGGACGTCCGGGACATCGGCAAGCTCGCCTTTGTCACCGTGCGCGATGTCACGGGCGCATGCCAGCTGGTGGTGACCGGAGACAACGTGCAGGTTGCAGTGCAGGCGCCAAGGCAGAGCGCAGTGGTCGTTGCCGGCGTCGTGCAAAAGAGCAAGGCAAAGGATTTCTCAGTGGAAGTCAAGGTAAGCGAATTTGCAGTTCTTACAAAGGCGGTCCACCCTCTGCCGATAGATCCGACAGGGAGAGTCGAGTCTGCAATCGACAAGCGGCTCGATGCTAGGGCGCTTGACCTGCGTAACCCAAAAGTCGCGGCGATATTCAGGCTGCGCTCGGCAGGCCTCAAGGTCATCCGTGATACTTTGCGTTCAGAAGGCTTCATTGAAGTAAACACGCCCAAGGTAATAGGAAGTGCAAGCGAGGGTGGCGCAAACCTCTTTGGGTTTGACTACTTTGGCAAGAGAATGGCGTACCTTGCCCAGAGCCCGCAATTGTACAAAGAGCAGCTGACGCTTGGGCTTGACAGGGTTTTTGAGATAGGCCCTTACTTTCGCGCAGAAAATTCGCATACAGTGCGCCACCTTACGGAATTTATCAGTGTCGACATCGAAGCGGCCTTTATGGATTATGAAGACGTGATGGACATCGTTGAAAAGGTAGTGCGAAACGTCGCAACTGAATTTCAGGAATGGCATCAGACAGATCTGCAGGCAGCCGGCACAAAGGGCATCTCTCTTCCAAGCAGAATAGACAGGCTCACCTACGAACAATCCCTTGAAGAGCTGTCAAAGGAAGGAAGAGAAAAACTCCAGTTTGGAGACGACTTGTCTGATGCTGCATTGCGCAAGCTGGGCGAGATCCACCGCGGGTTTTACTTTATCATGGACTGGCCGCTCAAGCTCAAGCCATTCTACATACACGAAAAGGAGGATAATCCAAAACTATCAAAGTCATTTGACCTGCAGTACGGCTACTTGGAGCTGGTGTCTGGCGGCCGCAGGTTGCACGACCCTGGAAGGCTCAGGAGCAGGCTTGCAGAGCAGGGGCTGAACCCGGCAAGCTTTGAAGAGCACCTCAAGGCGTTTGACTGGGGCATGCCTCCTCACTCAGGATGGGGCCTTGGCTACGACAGGCTCATGATGGTGCTGACGGGGCAGCAGAACGTGCGCGACGTGGTGTTGTACCCGAGGGACACGGACAGGCTTACCCCTTGATTTTTACTGCGACCTCTTTTACCATGTCGTCATAGAGGTACGCTTTAAACTGTCCTTCAGTGGTAGAGTAGATGAGCCACACAACAGGGTTTATCTCCATGAACTTTTTGTCTGTACTTGACGGCGCGGGCTTGGCGGGGTGCGAATGAAATATGCCAATCACCTGCAGTTTCTTGCTTTCCGCCAGATCGTAGGCTTGCAAAAGTTCGCTGGGCTCGATGCTGAAAGTGACGGCAGACTCGTCGGCGTTTCGCATGGGCAGTACCTCAACGACTCTGTCACCCTTGCCCAGCAAAAAGGCACAGGACTCGCTTGGCAGCGAAGCCTTGGCAAGGCTGGCAAGCTGTTCAAGCTGCGCAGCCGTTAATGCGATTGTCGTTATTTCCATTTAATTTACGGTAACGTGGCCGGTCATGAACGGGTGAACGGTGCAGTAGTAAGGATAGTCGCCTGCCTCTTCAAAGACGAACGAGAATGTCTGCCCTTTATTCAAGAACCCGGAATCAAACTTCCCATCGGGACTGGGCGCGTTGTTCTCTACCACGCCAGAAGTGGCCGTATGGATCGCGGTATCGTCATTTCTCCAAGTCACCATGCTTCCAACTGTGGTCTCGACAGTTTCAGGGACATAGAATTCATTGTTGGTTGGGACAGATGCGCCAACAGATATTGCAACAGTGGTTACAGTGGCGCCACCGGTAGCTGGAGCTCCAGTCGATTGGTTGCCCGGAGCAGCGCCTGTCGTTGATTGGTTGCCGTCAGCGGTTTCTGATGACTGGTTGCCTTCCGCCGGAGCTGTCGCGTTAGAGCCTCCAGAAGTGGCGTTTCCTGAGCCTCCTTCTGCTGGAGCAGCAGGTGCTCCTCCCTCGACAACGTTGAGCACGGCTACCATGTTCGGGTGCAGTGTGCAAAAGTATTCGTATTCGCTTGCATCCAGCTCGGCGGTGTTCAGAAGCCAAGTGTCGCCAGCAGATATTATTGAAGAGTCAAACAGACCTTCTTCCCTGCTGGTCACAGTGTGGG
>DAINRX010000005.1:4915-19551 GCA_036741635.1 Nitrososphaera sp. | reverse complement strand
GCCGGAGCTGTCGCGTTAGAGCCTCCAGAAGTGGCGTTTCCTGAGCCTCCTTCTACGCCTTCCTCAGGCTCGGGCGGCCTTGGCGTAACAAGACCAAATGCGTAAAAGGTGGTGCCGCCCACTATGGAGGCGCCGATAAAGATCACTGCCAGTGCCTTGATGTAGGGGATCCTCCTGAATGAGGCAACTGCAAGGACGGTGGCAGGGATTGCGATTATTATCATCAGACCGATGTAAGCGTAGATACTTGGGACCTGCACGCTGACGGTCACGGCGCCAGCAAAGCCAAAGGTCACTAGAAAGCCAAGAGTGATAAAGGTGGCAGACTTGGCACGGCCGGAAGACGGAAAGCCGTCCTTGAACAGGCCGGACGCAAGGAATATCATGCCGATAAACATGGTGAGGAGCGAAACGGCGTGCATGCCGTCGATGAAGGTCTTGGCAATGCCTGAAAGAGAAACTACAACGCCGACGATGCCGATAGAAGTAAGACCTATCCCGGGCGTCAAAAGGTCCCAGTCAGACATGTTATGTTACGAGTATGATGCATTTTTTTCGCATACTTAATCGTTTCTGGTTTTTCAAATGCCGGTTGCGGCCTTGTGCCGCTCTGCCCTGTGCTCCTGCAGGCTGTCAGGGCTTTCGAATTTTTCATCGCACATGTCGCAGAGATACTGGGAAATGGCCGGCGGCCTCTCGGCAGCGCTCTGCTCCTCTCTTGGGCGGACAGATTCGTAGTGGATAACCTGCTTTTCCAGCGGGATCTTGGGCTCTGATTCTGAGGAGCCGTGCATGAATTCGGAATTTGGCCTGCCGCTTGCAAATTCAAAGCCGTGCCTGACCTGCTCTTCGTTCATGTTTATCCTGACTACGGTGCCGTCTTCATAGTTTTCAACCGCAGAAATCGCGGAAACCGGAATCCTGAATTCCTCGTCAGTCAGAAGGCCGCGCTTGTACGCCGTGAAATAGTTCGAGTTTATCTCGCTTATCCTGCCTATCTTTTTGCCTTCAAGCGTGTATACCTCTGCGTCCTTGAATTTGACCAACTTCTTACGATAGTGCTACATAGCTTTTATCTTATTCTGCAACCGTTAAAAGAAATGGTGCACAGCACCGATTCATGTCTGAAAGGGAGAGCAGGGAGCAGATCCCTACCGAGTACAACGAGGAGCAGACACAGAGGACATTGCGCAGGCAAGACAGAGTTCAGGGTGAGCAGAGGGACAAGACGGTAAGCGACTTTCCACAGGCAGCCGCAGTCGGGCAGGTCTTGAAAGAAATGAACTTTCCGGCCGACAAGGGCGCCATAGTGAGATTTATCGAGCAGTCGAATAGGCCGGAGAGCAAGGAGGTTCTGCCGTTTGTCCAAAAGATAGACGAGCGCCAGTACCAGAATGTCTCCGAGGTCGCCGAAGCAGCGGGCCTTGTACAAGGCTAGCGCATACATTTGCGAATCTAAAATAGTTGATAAGGTAACTTAATACCCCAGAACACAACGCACTGCTGTGCCTGTTGCGGATCTCTTTGAAGTGAGCGAAAGCGATACCGTGTGGGACGCATGGCTCACTACGGTCAACCTGCTTGACATGCTCGAGCACACCCACCGAGTCGGCCAGCAGTATGACTTTGCGCAAGTGCGGAACAAGGTAGCCAAGGTTTACGCGGTTGCAGAGGCGCACGCGATGGACAAACAAGCGAGCTGCAAGTGCGGCCTGTCAGACGCCGAGCACACACTGCTCAGGCGCAAGGTACTGACATTTTTCAAGCTGCAGGTGGCTAATATGAAACATTTTGTCTATTGACGGATGTAGAACGAATAAATTAAATGCTAGCATGGCTAAACTGTCTCGTGGCAACTCTGTGACTGCACGCGACTATGTCGAAGTTTCAAAGCCACGGATCGTGGTCGTCCTTGTGATAACAGCCATTACCTCGCTTCTTGCGGCAACCCGATTTGACTCGACTCCGGATATCGCGTGGGATGTCACTGCGTGGCAGCTGGGTTTTCTCACGCTGGCCGGCGCCCTCGCCTCGATGGGCGCAAGTGCACTAAACCACTATTACGATAGGGACATCGACAAGATAATGGAGAGGACTGCCAAGCGCCCGATTCCAGCAGGCAGGCTCTCGCCAAACAGCGTCCTTGCATACGGCATTGGCATGAGCGTGCTCTCGGTGGTCATTGCATGGTTTACTCTAAACCCTGTGGCAACGGGCATGATAGCCCTCGGCATATTTTTTTATGTCATAATCTATACTGCATGGCTCAAGCGCAGCAACGCCTCCAATATCGTCATCGGCGGGTTTGCAGGAAGCGCCGCCTCGATGGCTGGCTGGGCAACCGCGACCGGTTCTATTGATCTTTTAGGCTTTCTGGTCGGCTGGCTGGTCTTTATGTGGACACCTCCACACTTTTGGTGCCTGGCGATAAGGGCAAGGGAAGAGTACGCAAGCGCCAGTGTCCCGATGCTTCCCGTGCTAATAGGCAACCAAAAGACTGCAAGCTACATCCTGCTCAACACTGCAATTCTCCTGCCGTACTCGATGGCGCTTGCGTTCTTTGGGCTTGGCGCGCTCTATCTTGCAGTGGCGGCAGTCTCGGGCTCGCTCATGCTTGCCTACCATTACAAGCTAACCAAGAACCCGACGCCGGAATTTGCATGGAAGGCGTACAAGGTCACCGCGCCATACCTTGTGGTGATATTCGTCGCGCTGGCGCTTGATGCGCTGTTTTACTTCCCGCTGCCAGTCCTGCTTGGCTAGCAGCTAGGAAGCGGTGCCAGAGTCGGCCACGAGCTCGATCCTGCGCTTTTCCTTCGTAACCCATGAGACCCTGACGAGGCCGTAGATCTCTAGATCGAGCAGAGTCTTGTTGAACTCGGACTCGGCAAGTGTCATGCCCTCTTTCATGAGCGCGTTCATGAGATCAGAGTCCGTCATGGTGCCGGCTTGCCTTATTTTTTCATACATCAGGTTTCGGATTGGATATTTCATATCTTATATACTCTCACCCATAGAAGATCTTTTCTTCTGTGTATAACAGCTGATAGATTAACCTGCTTGCATTCTCCATATTATCTTCATTGGCGACTGCCCGAGCCAACCCATTCAAAATTAGGCAGCTGCAAGAATACGGCGAGGATGGACTCAAGTACCTTATGATAGCAGCCAACTCCTAAAAAATATATCATTGGAAAGGAAGGGCGTAGCGTCAGAGACCCGCGCTCCAACAATCCGGTCAAGGCTTAACTGTTTCGCATTATTTACTTTTAAGAAGTATGAATTCGGTTGTTTTCTCTTTTACTATAAGGTCAGACTTTTTCAATTTCTTTCCTTCACGCATTTGCAAAACAGAAAGATCAACTATCCGTCTAAACAACTCTTGAATGTCATAAACTAGTGGCGTTTTTGCTCGCTGCCAGCTGATGCAAAAAGCCTATTGTTGGGTCAAGGCCAACAGCGTTGACATCTTTTCTCATTTCTGACTCCAAGCCTGAGAAATACGAATTTTATCCTCATCAGATTAGCCATAACTTCTACTTTTAGGAAATGCTCTATAGATGACTTTCCTTGCAGACCATTTTGCTCATTGCTAAATGACCATATATACTACTGCATCTTCTGAGAACAAACAAGTATATTAAGGACTGTATATACAGTATATGGCAAAGTTGCCTATATAACACTTTGTGCGAAGAATTCAAATTATCAAGCCCTAGTTGCTGCCTTGACACCTCCCGACCCAATCAAGGCAGTTTTCGGGCCTGGTGAAATCAGCCGTCACCGGCAGGCTATCAACACTTGACTGTCTGTTAAGCAGTTCTCTTAATTTTTCACCGATGTCTTTGCCTAATGTTTTCCTTACTCTATTTTCGGAATATGTAAACCCCAGTTGTCGAGAAGGACAAGTAGTGGCAAAACTTGGCTTTCATACTATAAGAGACTCCCTAAACTGCAAAAAAGCGGAGAAAATGCCGCATAAAAGAAGAGTTCATTGAGTCTTGATTATATCATAACCACTGGCAACTCGTATACTAGTGTGAACTATATGTACTATGTTTGCCTATTCTATATGCTAGGAATTATGGCTACTCAGTCTTGGTGTCATCATTAACAATCAATTTTCTTTTGTCAACTGAAATTGAAATACCAAAACCAGATAACAATAAAGGATTCATTTCTAGTTCATAACCTAGCCTGTACAAGCTCAGCATGAAAAATACTGTCAAAAGTGCAAAGTGTATTTTCGTATTGGAGCCAGTTAGTCTTCCTATTGTGGCTTAAAGTTGAGGACAAAAGCAAGAAAAAAGGTTGTTATCAGCAGAATGTCAAAAGCTATTCTGCTGATAACTTTCAAGAGAATGGCAAGGTTTGGAATTTTGTGTGTCTTGTAACTGCTTCATGATACTTCACGTCTGTTTCAAAAAGAAAGACTGTTTGACATTCGATGCAATAGAAAATCTTATTTAGTACATCTTTGAGTCGTTTTTGGAATTGCTGTTGTTGGTCATCTGTCGACAATCGCGCAGATCACTCTTCGCAATATCATAAAAGAGGTTTGCCAAATTTTGTTGTAGTTTCACTGTATAGTGTAGATTCTGTTTTTCAAAGCGGCAGCGGTATTGATGTACCATCTCTTTAACTCCAATCATCTCTGCACAGGCAACATGATAATACATCGAAGGTCTGCCCTTTTTCATCAATATGGGTTCGAGCACCTCTATACGCCTAGCGTAGTGCTGATACAATAATCCTTTTTGTTTGTGCTTGAGATTAGCAAAACTCCTTTGACATACTCAAGGTAAAAGCATTCGAAGGGTATAATGCCACAGACATGAAAATTGAAATGAATAGACGGGTTTTTGAAGCAAACCTATGAGTGACCGAGGTTAGGATCTCAAAGTCAAAATGACTCATACCTACAACGAATAGAACAAGACAACTGAAATCCATATAGTCATTTTAATGCTTTACAATGCTCCATCTACTAGTGCAGCAAGCGCTGCCATCAGAGTGGAAAGGCATATGCATGCACTATGTCTCTGGCAATTTAATGGCATCAATAATTGCTTGCCTGATTTGTTGAGATCATTTATTCATTATTTCAGTTGCTTTTTCCTTTTCCTGCTCAATCGCACGTCTTAATTGTAATGCGATTATTAGCCGTAGAACGTCTTGTCTATCGGCTTTGGCATGGCGTAGGTGATGTTTTTCTTTATTGACTCGTACCACTCTTCGACGTCCTTTGTTATAGACGGCCTTACAAGCCTTATTGCCTTTGCAAAGTCTGCGTTTAAAACCGTTTCAGACTTGTTCTGCATGGCGTTGACAGCCGCTTCCCTGCACAGCGCAACGAGGTCGGCGCCGCTGAAGTTCCTTGTGGACTGGGTGATGCTTTCCAGATTTACATCAGTTGCAAGCGGCATGGGCTGGGTAATGATGCGCAGTATCTCCTGCCGCGCCTTTTCGTCAGGCGACCCTACGTAGACTATGAGGTCGAGCCTTCCGGGGCGCAGGAGCGAGGTATCGACGAGGTCTGGCCGGTTCGTTATGCCGATTACCACCACGCCGGCGCTCCCCGCATCGTCCATTTCAGTCAGTATCTGGCTGAGTACTCTTTCGTTACCGGACATGTCCTCTTCGCCGCCTCTTGGCCTTGCAAGCGAGTCCAGCTCGTCGAATACTACAATGCATGGTGATGACGCTTTGGCCTTTCTAAAGATCTCTCGGATGGCCTTCTCAGACTCGCCGACCCACTTGCTAAGAACTTCCGGGCCGCGCACGACAATGATGTTGGCGCTGCTCTCGGTCGCAAGAGCCTTGGCAAGGAGCGTCTTGCCAGTGCCTGGCGGCCCGTAAAGAAGCGCGCCACGCGGCGGCCTGATGCCCATCTTGGCAAACTTGTCTGGCTCCCTGATGGCAGTAATGAGGTTGTCGTGCAGCGTGCGCTTGGCTTCATACAGCCCACCAACGTCGTTCCATTTTATGCGCGCAACCTCGACGTAGAATTCCCTCATTGCAGTCGGGACAATTTCCTTCATGCCGTCCTTGAAGTCCTTGGTAGTTATCATCATGCTCTCCAAGATTTCTGGAGATATCTTGTCGCCCTCGAGATCAATCTCAGGCAGGTAGCGCCTCAGCGCCTTCATTGCAGCTTCTCTGCAGAGGGCCTTGATGTCGGCGCCGGTGTAGCCGTGCAGTTCAGATGCAAGCTCTTGCAGGTTGATGTCCTCTGAAAGCGGCATTCCGCGGGTGTGGATCTGCAGTATCTCGAGCCGGCCTTCTGCGTTTGGAACGCCGATCTCTATTTCCCTATCAAACCTGCCGGGGCGCCTGAGCGCCGGGTCAAGGCTTTCCGGCCTATTGGTCGCTCCAAGAACTATTACCTGGCCTCTATCTGACATGCCGTCCATGAGCGCCAAGAGCTGGGCGACGACGCGCTTTTCTACGTCGCCAAACGCCTCTTCCCTCTTTGGGGCGATGGCATCAATCTCGTCGATGAATATTATCGAGGGCGACGAGTCACGGGCTTCCTTGAATATGTCGCGAAGCCTTGCCTCCGTCTCGCCATAGTACTTGTTCATTATCTCAGGACCGTTGATTATGAAAAAGTTGGCCTCTGACTCGGATGCAAGCGCTTTTGCTATCAGCGTCTTGCCGCAGCCCGGCGAGCCGTACATCAGTATGCCGCTGTGAGGCTCTATGCCGAGCCTTGCAAAAACCTCTGGGTGGCGCATCGGCAGCTCGACAATCTCTCGCAGCCTCTTTATCTGCTCCTTCATGCCGCCAATCTCCTCGTAGGTGACGCGGGGCTTTCTGTCGCTTGTAGTCTCGGCCATTATGGAAAGCCGGGTCGACCGCTCGATCCTTGTTATTGCCTTTGGCATCACCTTCTCGATTCTAAAGTCCATCGGGTTGCCAAGTATGACTACTGAAATTTCGTCGCCCTCGCTGACTGGGTAGCCCTTGAGCCTGTTCTTTACAAAATCACAAAACTCTCTGTCGACTGTGATGTTGCTGTCGCCAAGCGGCATGAGGGTGACGCTCTTGGCCTGCCTGCACTCTATCTTGCGGACATTCAGCAGGTCGTTAAGCCCGACACCGGCGTTCTTTCTCGTCTGGCCGTCAATCCTGATAATGTCTGCCTCTTTCTCTTCCTCGTCAGCCGGCCATGCGGTGACTGCGGTGTTGCGCTTGCCTGCAAGCTCGATGACTTCGCCGGCCTGTATCCCGAGGTGCTCCATGTATCGCGGGTCGATTCTTGCCCTGCGCTTGCCCACGTCGCGATGATTGGCTTCGGCTACCCTCAGCTGAATGGGAGATGATTCGCCGCTCCCTGCGCGCACCTTTTTCAAACCTTGGTAGCCTCCGGCATCATGACGATGAACGTTACTTCATTTTTACAGACTGCCTGCTGATGTTCATCACTTCAATTTCGCCGACGCCCTCGACATTCTTTATCATGTCTTCGAGCTTGTCCATTTGGCCCTCCGCGTCCTCGAGCAAAAAGTCGCCGACAATTGCCTTGAGGCCAAACGCGATTGGCTCCAGCGCATGCCCCTTCATCTCCATTCCCTGCGGTATCGAGCTCTTTATTGACTGGACAACGCTGTCAAGGTTGGACTCAGCCTCGGCAGGCAGAATGCGTATCCTAGCAACTAGTCGCGCCATGTCTATGGGCCCTCAAAGCCGCACCCTACGCACTTGTAGGGTCTGGCAAATTCGCGGCAGCTTTCGCAGCGCCACATCAACACGTAGCCGCAGTTTGGACAGTAATACTTGACACACTCGTCATTAGGCATAATGGGTCTGCTGCATGAGGTGCAGACTGGTAACTGCAATGGTTTTGACATACACGCTCTTTTCGAGATTATCCGAATTTATATCTTGCTTAGATGTCAATCAGACGCCTGATTTCGTTGCCAAGCAGTGCCTTTGCCATCCTAGCGGCGCTCTTGGCGCTCAATATCTTGCCCACGGCGGCAGAATGAAAGTCAAAGTCGCCGCTGGCAGCAGCTTCTTCGAGCCTATCAGGCGGTATTGCGGAAAACACCCCGTCTATGGCCTTGTTGTCAAGGCGCTCGAGCAGCCTGCGTGCAAGGAGCATCTTGTCAAACTCGGCCTTGAACATGGAGAGCCAGCCCTTTTCGTACTCTGCAAGCGCACTGTCGTCGCCATTGTTAATTGCTTGGGCCACAGCCCTGCCGGCAAGCATGCCTCCCATGCCGCAGGTATAGATGCCGCCTGCCGTTGTCGGCTTGCTCTGGCCTGCCGCGTCGCCCACGATTATCGTTCTCCCTGAAGTGAAACTCTGGAGCGGGCCATTGACCCAGATGGGAGCGTAGACCTTGCGCACGACAGAATACTTCTCCCTCTTGCCGTCCATGTACGACTTTAACGCGTTTGCGGCGTTGATGCCCTTGCCCGCCACTCCCACCTTGCCGCTTCCATTGCGTGTCGGGATAATCCATGCAAAGAAGCCGGGGTACTGCTCGCTGTCAAACGCAACTTCGACCGTGTCCCGCCCTATCCAGGGTGCATACACTTCGTACTGCGCGGATTGCAGGACGCCTTCTCTGTTCTTGCCGATTATCGACGCGACACCCCTTGCGTCGATAAAGTAGTCGCATGTAAGATCGCCTTCAGATGTCTTGACAGTGTAATGCGAGCCGTCCTTTTCGCAGGAGCGCATCGAGCACTTTACCCTTATCTCGGCGCCAAGCTTTTGCGCCTGAAAGGCGATCTGCTTGTCAAACGCCCTCCTGTCAAGCACCATCACATGCTGCTTTTCAGCGCTTATCTCAAAGCTGCTTGAAGCAGAGGATATCTTGGCGCGAGTAATCTTGTTGTTCTCTACAGCCGTGTTGTCGGGAACAAGGCCGAGGTTGCGTATGCCTACTATGCTTACGAGTCCGCCGCAATGCTCTGGCGTCCCGACCTCAGGGTCTTCCTCAAGAGTCGCAACCGAGGCGCCACCTGCAGCTATCTCGCGCGCCGCAAGGAGGCCGGAGATGCTGCCGCCTGCCACCACCACGTTATAATCAGCCGGCATCTCACAAAAGACCAGCAATGTATTTTTCACTCTGTTAATTAAACTATGCCCGGACATCGTGGAGTTCAAGCAGGTAATCGTGGTCAGGCGGGATCTTGGCATGGGCACGGGCAAGATAGCCGCACAGGCGGCCCACGCCGCCGTGATGGGCGCCGAGAGGACGAAGGAAAGAAAGCCAGAGTGGTTCGAGGCATGGTTTGAGGGCGGCCAGGCCAAGGTCGTGGTGAAGGTAAAGGACATGGAAGAGCTCATGGAGGTGCGCAAGCGCGCCGAGAGCCTCACGCTGCCAGTCGTGCAGATTCAGGACAGGGGGCTCACGCAGATCCCGCCGGGGACGATCACCTGCATAGGGATAGGTCCAGCCCCTTCTGAGGTTATAGACAGGGTGACAAACGATCTGAAGCTGCTCTAGTTCTAGTGCCGGCTCAGCATCAGGATGCCAGCGATTATGATGCCAGTCGCAATTCCCTGAAAGATGCTTATTGACTCGCCAAGGGCAAGGGCCGCGATGACTATGCCAAATACCGGGACGAGCGAAAAGACAGACATCGTTTTGACAGTCCCAATCCTCTTGATGCCCTGCAAAAAGAGCAGGAGAGCACCGCCAAACCCAGAGGCGGACATGCCGATTATTATGAGCCACAGGTTTGGCTCGATTGCTGCAATGTAATCCCATCTGCCAAGTGCAAGTGCTATTGCGAGAAGTATTAGGCCGCCAAGGAGCGACTTGACCATCGCTATCTTGGCAGGGTTGACGTTTGCAGTCAGGCGCCTACTGAGATTGTTATCAACTGCCCAGCAGAACATCGACGCTAGGATCATAACATTGCCGGCATTAAAGGACAGAACAGTTTCGGAAACGCGGAGGTCTGTCGTCGCCATGAAAAGCCCAATTATGACGAGGACAACTGCGAACAGCCCGACCCTGCCCTTTGGCTTTTCACCAAAGAATATTGCCGACAGAATTATTGTGAACAGCACCTCGCCGTTTGTCAGTATGGAGGCGTCAGACGCGCTGGTCTGCTGGAGGCCGTAGAGCAGGAGCACTGGCGCGGCTACGGCGCCAAGAAGAGTTATCGCAAGAAGGTAGCGGTAGTCTCGCCGGGTGCCAAATTTGAACGACGCCTTTGCAAATGGGATAAGGGATAGGCCAGCGATAGTGTATGTGAGGGCAGCAAGTGCAAGCGGGTCGACGCGCTCAAGTGGTATCTTTGCCAGCGTAAAGACAGAGCCAAAGAGCACCGAAGCAAACAACACCGAGAGGTAGCCAATAGCCGCTTGCTGCCTCTGGTTGGACTCTGCCGCCTTCGTGGTCAAAGAAAGACATGACATCTAGACGCATATTGCTATTTCTGTCTATGCCAACAATCTCTGGCTACACACAGGTTAGAGATATATTGTAGAAAACCGACTTTTTTCTCATTGGCTGGCTCTCGTAAAGGACGCGCTTCAAGCTCTTCATCATCAAAAAAGATCATCGTTTACGCCATCATTGGCATAGTCGCAGTGGCAGCAGTTTCAGTTTCAATGCTTGCCCGCAGCCAGCCGTCTACTACCGATCTTCAAAAAGAATCAAGAAACAGGGCGATAGAGCAATTTCAGGCAAGGTTCTGTGGAGACAGCGGTCAGCCAGATTCGACGCAGTACATCAGCGAGCTGGTCTTGCCGTCTGAATGCGAAATGCCGCTTGCAGTCGAAGTGGACGGCGAAACGGTGTGGTACGTATCGACAAAGCACGGGACGCTTGGCAGCTACAGCCTTGCAGGAAGCGGTTTTGAAGAGGAATACGCAATCCCATCATGGCCTGCACGCTCTAGCCCGACGGCGTTCTCAATGTCGTGGGCCGCAAAGGCGGACGACAGTGGCAACATCTGGTTCACCGACGAAAGGCAGAACGCGATATGGAGATTCAACAAGTCGACTGAAACCTTTGACGCGTTCAGGGTTCCAGCCAACCTCCCTGCCTCGATGGATTTCGACTCGCAGGGCAACATCTACTTTGTGGGCGTACAGTCTAGGTCGCTCTTCTTTGGCGACGTGTCTGAAATGAAGAACGGCACTTCTGACGGCATCACTGAAATCCCGCTGCCGCTTGACGGGTTCTCTGGCATTGACAAAGACCTGATAACCTCCGGCTCGCTGCTCATAGACGACACAAACAACGACGTGTGGGTTTCAATCCTTGCGTTCCAGCAGAAAGGGCAGCTCTTCAGGTATGACATCGACGCAGGACAGGTCGACCGCACGGTTGACCTTCCAGCGGACATCACCTCCCCCGTGGGCATGGCACTTGACAATTCAGGCAGCCTCTGGGTCACAGACCACGGGACAAACGTCTTCTTCAGGTACGACCCTGCCAGCGGCGAGATAACGAAATTTGTCACGTCGGTGGCATCTCCGAGGATTTACGGCGGCACTGCCCCGCCAAACGCCTATACGCTGCCCTACTGGATAGAAAGGGCGCCTGACGGCTCGCTCTGGTTCAACGAGCACACAGGCAACAAGATCGCCCGATTTGATCCGCAGGAGCTTACGCTTGTCGAGTACTGGATTCCTTCCCAGAACCGGCTCTGGGCGCTTTGCCCTGACGACGCAGAGAATTGCGGCGTTGCAAACGCGCTGCAATTGTCAGTAGGCCCTGACAACCAAGTGTGGTTTACCGAGTGGACTGAGAACAAGATGGGGACGGTAGACGCAGACAAGCAGCTGCCGTTCTCTGTCGATGCGACTGAAGAAATAACTGTTGCAAGGGGCGACAGCGCCGAAATCCGGGTCACTGTGAACGCATCAGGAGATTTCAACGGCAGGATGATTGCAGCTGGCACGTTTACGCCAAACGCAGGGCTTGGCAATTCGACAGGCATATTCAGCGAAGAATCGGTTTCTGTAGGCGCTGGCAGCTCAAAGCAGGTTTCGTACACCTTTACCGCAGCAGAGGATCTTGCTGCCGGCCAGTACATCATAATGATAGGCGCCGGCAATGATGACGTGTCTTACACGAAGGTAGTCAGAGTCAACATAGTCTAGGCGCCCGCCCATCTACATGACGATCAGGGAATCAATCTCTAGGCTCTACGGTTATCGACCAGTCTGCTTAAATGCGATGAATGTTCTATAACATGCAAATTGAATTCTCTTCAGCTGCTCTCTATAGCGGCCAGCCTACTGATAACAGGCTCCACAAGGATATCAATAGAATGGATGTGCTCAAGAAGGAAATAGCGCCGAGAGGCAAGGCGTTGGTGCCATCGGTGCAACAGCAGGCAACAAAAGCCTAGTTCTCGTTCAGTATCCTTACGCCGGGCATCTCCACGCCGGCAAGGTACCTGAGGGTTGCGCCTCCGCCAGTAGATACATGGCTCACTTCGTTCTCTGCCACGCCCGCCCTCTTCATCGCTTCTAGCGTGTCGCCTCCGCCGATCAGGGTCTTGCTCCCGCGCCAGAACGCAAGCGCCATGCTTTTTGCGATGTTTATCGTGCCGTTTGAAAACGCCCTTATCTCGAACATACCCATCGGCCCATTCCAGAACAGCGTCCCGCCGCCATTCCCGCCCAGTTCTGCCGAATAGCGCTCTATAGTCTCGTTGCCGATATCAAAGCCGGACATGCCATCGGGGATGTCGCCCTTGACCATGGTGACCGAAGTGTCGTTTGGCGAGTGCGCGCAAACGTGGTCAGTTGGAAGCATTATCTTGTCGCCATAGGCAGACAGTGCCTTTGTGACCCACGGCAGGCGCTCGCTGTCGATAAGCGAGTTGCCCGTCTTGATGCCCTTTGCCTTGAGGAACGTGTATGCGGCAGCCCCACCTATTATCGCTCTGTCGGCCTTTGGCAGCAGGTGCTCGAGCGCGCCTATCTTGTCCTTTATCTTGACGCCTCCAACCACAAGCGTGAAGGGCTTGATCGGCTTTTCCCTTATCATTGACAGATATTCAACTTCCTTGCTCAAATTAAAGCCGGCGAGCCTCGTGTCAAAGAGCCACGCCGCGCCATAAGTTGATGAATGCTTCCTGTGAGAAGTGCTGAAGGCATCGTTGACATAAATGTCTGCAAGCGACGCCAGCTTTTTGCTAAACTCCGGGTCGTTTGCCTCCTCTTCCTTGTGGAAGCGCAGGTTTTCCAAAAGCATGATGTCGCCCGGGTTCATCCTGGCTATCTCGCCCTCGACCTCCGGACCAACGCAGTCGCTGGCAAACCTTATGGGTGGCCTCGACCTGCCGACAATGTCTGACAGGCGCCTTGCCACTGGCGCAAGCGAATACTGCTTGTCCCACCCTTCCGGCCTGCCGAGGTGGGACGCAAGTATCACCTTGGCCCCTCGCTTTGCCAGGTATTCGATTGTGGGAAGAGTCATGCGTATTCTGTAGTCCTCGCCCACTGCGCCGTTGTTGTTTATGCTGACGTTAAAGTCGACCCGCACGAACACTCTCTTGCCGCCAAACTGCGAGTCTTGCAGGTCAGAAAGCGTCTTTAGTGCCAACTATAAGCGATCGGTAAAATGACAGGATTTTATTTATCTTTATGATAAGATAGCTATGGAAACAAATTACATAAAGTCAGGCCCTTCGAATTCTTAAATATGATGGATTGCAAAAATACCTTACATCGTGAGCGATACCAAGTCAGCCGGTAGGCCGGCGGACCTTGTGAACGAGGGCCTCGTAGCAGGCCAGCGAATTGCCAAGATTTCCGTAGTAACTCTGGTCAGCATCGGCATCGCCGAGATAATAATGGGCCAGATAAGCGGATCGGTCGTAGCAACCGCAGACGGCATTGACTCGCTGTCAGACGCCATGATATCGTTTATCGTCCTTATCGGGCTGCGCATAGCGCACAAACCTGCGGACAAGAAATTCCCATTTGGCTACCAAAAGGTGGAGAGCTTTGCTGCGCTAATTGCGGCCATAGGGATGGTGGCGATAGGAGGATACATTCTTTACCATTCATATGAAGCACTGATGAACCCAAGGGAGATACAGCAGCCGATCCTGACGATGATAGTGCTGGCAGCCGCCGGCGCCATATCGCTCCACCGGGCGTTCCAGATGAATTCAATCGCCAACAAGTACAACCTACTGTCGCTCAAGACAGACGCCAAGAACTCTATAAAGGATGGCTCGGCGTCAGTCATCGGCTTTGTCAGCGTCCTGATAGCGTCGCAATTTGGGTTCCTGCAGATGGACGCAATAGGTGGTATGATAATCGCCGGCTACATATTCTCCGTTTCCTACGTCTCGCTCAAGCAGTCGTCGCTAATCCTCGTCGACTCGTGGCAGAACCCCAGGATCACTGAAACGGTGAAAAGCATTGTGGAAGAGAAATTCAAGGACGAAAACGTCCGAGTAAGGTCAGTGCTTTTGCGGCCGGCCGGCACAATGGCACAGGCAGAAGTTCATGTAGAGATAGATGGCAACAAGAAGCTTGCAGACGTGGAGCTCTTGCTTATCAACATCGAGCTGGCAATCCGCCAACGGATCCCAGTAATAGGAAGGATATCGTCCATCCCACATTCATACTCTCAATCCAAGTCCGAAACAACGCCGTCCTCTAGAAGGTTCGGGATATTTGAAAGAAAAAACGTGTC
>DAINRX010000005.1:1177-4815 GCA_036741635.1 Nitrososphaera sp. | reverse complement strand
GTGGCAAGTCGCTTGTCTTTTTCATGGGTGCCGGCTTTTGCCCCTTTTGCGCCGCAGAGCGCTGGGGCATTGTCAACGCGCTTGGCAATTTTGGCAAGTGGGAGGGGCTTGTCGAGGAGAAGAGTGCCGGCCATGATGAAAAGTACCTGGACATTCCTACTGTCAGCTTTGCCCGCGCAAAATACACAAGCGACTATGTCGAGTTCATTGGCAAAGAAACTGCCGACAGGAATTTTGAGCCGCTGCAGGAACTTGATGAAAAGGATTATGAAATTCTTGACGCATTCAACCCTGACCAGATAATCCCGTTCCTGCTCATAGACGGGCAGTTCATACAGGTTGGCTCTGGCTACAGCCCGCAGCTGCTCGAAGGCATGGATCACGCCAAGGTCAAGGCCGAGCTTGCAAATCCTACCTCGCCAGTTGGAAAGGCAATGCGTGCAGAAATAGACAACATTACCGCGCTGATATGCAAGAGCATCGGAGGCAAGGCCGCTGGCGCATGCAACTCTGAAAATGTAAAAAGTCTGGCCGCCAAGATCTAGTCTTGAAGGGCCACTATCTGCTCCCTTAGAGGGGTAATCCTGACAACTGTCGGGCACCCTATTTTGCTTGAAGCGACTTTAAAGCCATCTTTTGCAAGTGGAAGGTTCGCCGCAGTCACATAGGCTTCGATGAGAACTTGCCCCGGCTTGACTCTTGCTGCGAGACCTGTTGCCTTGCCAAAGGCCCTCCTCATTCCCTCCTGTAGACGGTCTGCGCCGGCAGTTGCTATCATTTTGTTCTCCCTCAGGACAACGTGCGGGTAGACGCGCAGGATGGAAAAGAAGCTCATCTCGCCCGCAACAGCCATCCGTTTGTTTGCTGCAAGCCTTGCGGCTTCGAGGGCATTGTGCCTTACCTGGATCTTTTCGGTTGCAAGAAGCTCTACCTTGTAATCGTAATTAGTTCCGGCCTGACCAGAGGAAAACCTGGCAATCTTAATTTGGGGCTTGCCGGCTATGTACTCTCGCCTTACATACGGCATGCCGCGCGTCTCTCGATAATTAACTCCCTTCATATCAATGCACTACTAAATTTGAATGCTTAAATGTGGAGGTTTGCTGTGATTTAATCGTTATGTCGCAGGCGACGCCGGCGTTTCCAGACGCCAAAATAATGAACGAAGCCGGGATGCCGCCAGTGGTAGAGGCGCGTCTGGCTGGCAGCGGCAAAGTTCTGGTCGACGAAACGCGTTTTCAGGACGAGCTCCGCACCAAGGGCTTTGGCGAAAAAGAAGACGCCGAGTACGTGCTCAAGGCGTACGAAGCACTGTACCTGATGAACACAAAGAGGCTTGTGCTCAAGGGCAGAAAGGAAATGACCTTTGATTCGCTCTTTGACATGCTGGTAAAATACGACAGGAACATCATGACGAAATTCTTGGTTTACCGCGACTTGCGTAGCAGGGGCTACGTGGCTAAAGAGGGGTTTGGGTTTGGCAACGACTTTAGAGTCTACGAGCGCGGAGAGTATGAGAAAAAGCCGGCCAAGTATGTTATCTTTGGAATAAACGAGGGAACCAACATAACTGCAAGAAGCTTTTCACAGGCGATCGAGCAGATAGAAAAGATGGGAAAAGAGGCAGTCGTGGCAGTCATAGAGCGCAGAGGTGAAGTGATCTATTATAAGGCGTCTAAGATGCGCTTCATCGAGAACAAGTACCGCCAAAACAACGCATAAAAGCGGGCGTGCGCAAAGTCATGCCGTTGGCGTTCAAGGAGATCTATTGCTCCGACTGCAAGACTGTCCTTGCCCGGTATTCGACGAAATACTTTACTGACGCAGACATTAACGAGCTTGTGCGCCTGCACTACTCTTCCCACATAAAGGACGGCCACTCGATGGAAACTCGCCTCGCGGAATAAATGATTCTGTAAACGATTTATATTCCCATGGGCAACTAGAATCCGCTAATGCAACGGCGCAACCTTTCCGACAGGATTATCAAGCTTGACCGGAACATTCGCTTCGTGGGCGTTGTGAACAGCAGAGGAGAGGTCATCGAAGGCGGCTTCCAGCATGGAGTTCAGCCGCTGCTCGAGGGGACAGACGAGCAGCAGATGTACATCCAGTCCCTGTCGAACATGACGATGCTCCAGAACTACAGCGACAGGCTGGGAAAGGTTCGCTACAGCATAACTGAGCACGAAAAGGTCACGCTCATGACTTTTCCGCTCGACGACGGCATCCTCTGCGTGTCGGCGTCGCCCAAGGCCAACATAAACAAGATCCGCAACAAGGTCTCGAAGGTAATCAAGGAAAGACCGGCGGCAAAAAAGAAGAAGAAAAAGCCGACAAAATGATGCAAAAGGTTAAATTGCATCGAGAATAGGTAAAAAGGGTACAAGCTTGGCAAAGAGGTTCTGTGAGAGCTGCTTTTACCGGGCCGAAGAATCTGAGTTTTTGGCCGCCGCCGACTTTTGCTTGGACTGCATAGGCGTCCACTCTGCATGTCCTAAGTGCAAGGCAGGCTTTCATAGCGTCCATGTGATAGAGTAGTAATATCACAATTCTTTTTATCCGTCCATGTTTTATCTAGCCTATGCTGCAGGATAATGACGAAGTGAACAGTCCCCCTATTATCTGCCTGTAAGGGTGGAGAAAATGAAGAGAATTACCGGACTGCCGAATCCTACAGCTATAACAGTTACCGGATTCAAATCGGACAATTGTATAAAGATTGACAGAACAAGAAACAAGTGACAAAAAAGCACGTGTCGACTCAGATAGCTCAAACGCTGGAATGGAACCCAGGGTAAAACAACGAGACCTTATGCAGCTGGAGCCGGCTGTCCAATGGTGCCTTGATAGTACGGCCATAATGAATTAAAGCACAGCGGAGACACTTATCGCTGGCGACTCTATCATTTTATCTACTATTGTCGAGACCTGCATTAATATAAACGGTTTTGGCCCTTATCAAAAGTTCCTAGAGATAGACCGCGGCAATACAAAGGTCCTTTTTCTTTCAGCCGACGCTATTCATTATCAAGAACTCAAGAGGAAGCAGTCAGCAAATATAGCACTAGAGGGTGTATGCACAAGCCAATGGAGATGAAAGCAATGCTAAAGCAGGTTAATGAGACCCTCAGTATCTGAAAAAAATATGCGACTAAATTATGTCCACCTTTTCAGCGCATTGCTTGTAAAATAGTATTTTTTTAGTTTGCCCGAGCTGATGATCTGGTTAGTGCAATCACATTATAACTGTCCCATAACTTGGGTTGAACTCGCCGCACCAGTGGCCTAAGGGATCATTGTGCGATACTCTCCTAGCTGTAGACAACTTGTGGATCAATGAGCTGGATGAGTATTCTAAAACCTCTCTTTGCAGGCATGTCATAAACCTGCTTTATAGTTTAACCACCAAGTAGCATTGGATATATGAGCTTCAATAGAAGTCCTCAAACAAGGCGGCAGCCGCCGCCACCACCACCACAGCAAATGCAAAGAGGACAGGGACGACAACAACAACAAGGAGGCGGCGCGGTGGGAGAAGGAGTTGAAAATCTCGGTAAGACGCTTAGCGAGACAGTTGGCAGTGTCACAGAAAACCTCGGCTCAACTCTGGGCAGTACCTTAGGAAATGTAACAGG
>DAINRX010000005.1:0-1077 GCA_036741635.1 Nitrososphaera sp. | reverse complement strand
GTGTCACAGAAAACCTCGGCTCAACTCTGGGCAGTACCTTAGGAAATGTAACAGGCGCAGTTGGCTCTACGCTAAACAATGCGACTGAAAGCCTAGGGCAGACGCTCAGTGGAGCAACACAAGGTCTTGGAAGTACCTTGGGTAATGTCGGGCAGCAGGCAGGACAACAGGTCGGACAGCTGGGCCAACAAGCAGGTCAGCAGGTAGGACAGCTAGGTAGCGAGTTAGGGGGAACACTTTCTGAAATTACAGGTCCATCAGGCAGAACTTTGGGCGATCTTGTGCAAACACTGCAAGAGATAGTGACTGAGTTAAATGATCTTATAGGCGTCTCTGGCGGAGAACTGCTGCAGCCCCAGCAGCAATATCTTCCGCAGTATCAGCAGCCACAACAGCCGCAATACTGGCAACAACAGCAACGTCCACAATATCAGCAGCATTATCGACAGCCCCATTCACAGCCAGAAGAGCAGCAACAGCCACAGCGTCAGCAGCGTGGGCAGCGACAACAGCGCCGATAAAACACACACACACACAGAGAATAATATCATAGTCAGGACGAGCCCAGAGAGAGAATATACCATTACGCCTGCGCGCTAAAAAGGGTTTGTCTAGCTCTCAATAACTGCCGTTTTTGACCCCTAAAACTCTGGCCAGACAAGCTTTTTTACAACTGTAAATCATATTTTTCATTTCAGATTGATGACACAGTAGAAGCACAGCCATCCAACCAAAAGGGTGCAAGAGAACTATGCTGCAAAAACCGTTAACCGTCTGCATAGCAAACATCAATTGCTTAAATATGTACGTAGTGTAACTTTTGAATGTAGTAAGGTGGAAAGCCACTATGCCAAAAATCTACAGAACGCAAACAGAAATTATTGCCCAAATTCCGCATCTAGTAAACGATCAAAATCGCACAACTGAAACTCAAACTCAAATAATGTACGAATCATTTCTGTCATACGCGCAGCTAAAAGAATACCTTGTCCTTTTGATACAAAATGGACTTTTAGAATATTTGGATGGAACAAAAAGTTACAGGACTACTGAAAAAGGCTTGAAGTTTCTAAAGAT
>DAINRX010000004.1:28890-31254 GCA_036741635.1 Nitrososphaera sp. | reverse complement strand
AAGATTTAAGTTAGTTCGCCGTCCTACAGAGATAGGGGATGAGGTGAGTTTCGCTGCTCCAGACTGAGCAAAAGCGATGAGGATCTCGCGACGAACCGACCCAAATTTTCAAAAAAAGAAAAGAAGGAGAGTGGGCTATACGTGCCTCTTCAGAAAGTCTAGCGTCTTTGCCCATGCGTCAGCCGTTTCTTCCGGTGCATAGTTGTCACCTGACGGGTTTGCGAACGCGTGGCCAACCCCTTCGTAAATGTAGATCTCGTTTTCGATGCTGTTGGCGTCAAGTGCCGATTCAAACTGCCTAACAGTGTCGACAGGAATGGACTGGTCAGCCGAGCCGAATATGCCGAGCACAGGCCAATCGATCTTAGAGAGCTCGTTCTGATCAGTCACGAGGTTGCCATAGTATATCACCGTCGCAGCAAGCGGCTGCTCTGTGTTGAGAGCAAGCTGGAGAGACTGACCTCCGCCAAAGCACCATCCTAAGGACGCGATGCGAGAGCTGTTAACGTTCTGAAGCGACGACACGTGCTGGACTGCCGCTTGCATGTTTTCAATCGCAACCTGCGGGTTGCTTCTTACTGCTGAAGACAACTCTCTTGCGCGGTTGGCTTCAGTTGCCGCTTCGCCGCCGTACAAGTCGACTGCCAGGACGATGTACCCTTCCCTGGCTAGCTGCTCTGCCATGTTCTTGATGTTCTGGTTCAGGCCCCACCACTCATGGATCATGACAACAGCGGGAAGGCCAGTGCCGTTCTCTGGGTAGACAAGGTAGCCGCTTGCATTGCCGTAATAGTTGACTGTGCTCGTCGTCAAGCCTTTGAGCTCGGTAGCTGTCGCGTTGGCCGGCCTGTCGCTTGGCATGCTACTATCGCCGCCTGACAGTACCCAGACAGGATTGCCGTTTTCGTCGTCCTGCGCGTTGGCTATTGCTCCAACTGCTGCTATGCTGCTTGTTGCACTCCTCTGCTCTTCAGTTGGATTCTGTGCGAAGGCTCCAGTGAGCACATTGCCGCCAAGTGGCATGAATGACAGCGACAATATGCTTGCCAGAACTGCTCCGACCAGAATGATTCGGTCAGATAAAGAAAACCCAAGATGTACCTTCATTGTGTGGTAAGTAATGTTGCCAAAATTTTAAGGCTTTATGGTACAAAAGCAGAAGTAATATAAGTAATTCAGGATTATCACAGGATGTTTGAAAGAAATAGTATACGATTACCCACTTTACCGGCCACCTTCCGAGGCCAGTTCTATGATATTCCAAATCACCCTTGGCTGCTCATTCAACAAGTGCTCTTTCTGCAACATGTATCGCACCAAGGAATATGTCGAGCGGCCATGGAGCGAGATAAAGGCCGAGATAGACATGGCCGTAAAATTCTACCCGGACACAAAAAGGGTTTTCCTTGCAGACGGCGACGCGCTCAACCTGCCAAACGACAGAATGGCCCAGATCCTGAAATATCTGTATTCAAAATTCTCAGGGCTTGAAAGGGTGTCGTGCTATGCGATGCCCAAGAACCTGCTCCAAAAGAAGGACGATGAATTAAAAGAACTCAAGATGGCAGGGCTCCACATGCTTTACGTCGGGATCGAGAGCGGAAGCGACATCGTGCTCAAGAAGGTGACCAAGGGCGCGACCTACAAGACGATTGTGCAAGCATGCCAGAAGGCCAAGAGCCACGGCTTTACGCTGTCATGTATGATAATCCTAGGGCTGGGCGGCAGGACCTACACCAAGGAACACATCGCACACACAGCGCGCGTGCTCAGCGAAACTGCGCCAGATTATGTAGGCGCGCTGACGCTGTACCTTGAAGAAGGCGTATACGAGGAGTTCATGACCAAGTTCGGCGAGCCCTTCGTGTTTCTTGAAGACGCTGAAGTGCTGGACGAGCTTGAGAGGCTCGTGTCTGAATTTAGCCCCAAGACACCAGTGGTGTTCAGGGCAAACCATGCGTCAAACGTCTACTCGCTTGGCGGGACCATGCCTGACGACAGGAAACAGTTGCTATCCAAGATCAGGAGCTTAAAGTCGCACCCCGAAATGCTCAAGCCAAAATTCCTCAGGCGCTTTTAGCTGCTGCCAACCTCTTCTCTTTTCTTTCTACAGGTGCAAGCTGCTGCATCGTCTGCATGTACAATTTTACGGATTGTTGTAAGGCGTGGCTGCGTATTTCTCCTGCTGTCACGATCTTGATGCCTGTATTTTGAATCTTGTCCAAAAGCAATTCAAGCTCTCCTATGTACCTGGCGTCGACCTTGTTCTGGTAATTCAGTTCGTCGCGAACTGCAAAGTCCTGCGGGTGCACGGTGACTACCGCAAAGCCGTACTTTTGCAGGCTGTCTACGACGCTTGCAAAA
>DAINRX010000004.1:4102-28790 GCA_036741635.1 Nitrososphaera sp. | reverse complement strand
GATTTATTATGAACGCCGAGAGGAACATCGATAGAATTATTAGCCTGACAGCGTATTTTGGCTTTGATGTACAGCGGGGAACTGGAGGTTCAAGCCAAGAGAAAGGCTCTGGCCGTTTTGCAGGACGAAATCACCCGTATTCTGAACTCCGCAAGGGACCTGTCGACGCTAACCACCTCGCTTATCAAAGGGGACGACAAGGACATACAGCAATGCCTTGAACGCATGAGGAATACCGAAGAAGAAGTAGAGAACCTGCGCAGAAAGATAACCAGGGAAGTAGCCGAGATCGGGAGCCTCATGGCAAACAGAGAGGACATCCTGCGCACTGCATACATCATTGACGACATCGCCGGCTACATCAGCGGCGTCGCCTTCCGCCTTGCAAACATGAAGGCCTCCACCCTGAAGAAAGCCTCCTTTGACGACGACATGAAGCAGCTGGTCGGGATGGTCGTCGACACGATTTTCAAGCTGAACGAAATGGGCCGCGCGCTTTCTATCAACCCTGCAAACGCCATTGATATCGCCCAAGAGGTCCAAAAGATGGAGCGCCAGGTCGACGCAAAGTACAGGGCAGTCATTGTCAAGGCGCTCAACGAGTTCTCCGCTACCAAGGATCTGCTGCTTCTCAAGGATGCAGTGGAGGGCATAGAGGGCATGGTGGACAAGTGTCAGGAAGCGTCCGACTCGTTCACAATACTGGCACTGAGCATGTAATGGTAGTAGTAATAAGCGGCAGGCTGGTAGAAAACAGAATAGTAATCTGGGACATATCTGATTCACGCGCACTGTTTGGCAGCGGCTATTACGGCAAGCCCCTTGGGATCCCAAAGCCAAAGGGCACCAATTTTGACGCGCCGCTCGTACTTGACCTGATAGAAGGGTACTACCTTGTCGAAAAGCGCAGGCTGCAGCTGTTCTACATCGACGGCAAGCAGGTCTCTTTGAATGAAATTAGAAAAATATGCAAAAAGCAGTACGTTGACTTTGACGCCAAGTACCTGGTATTCCAGAACCTCAGGAACAAAGGCTACATCGTCACGCCGGGGATCAAGTTTGGCTGCGACTTTGCAGTCTACGAGCAGGGACCCGGTATCGACCATGCGCCGTACCTTGTGCGGGTCTTCAGGGCGACTGACGACCTGACTGCCACCGGCGTGGTCCTCGCCGGCAGGCTTGCAACAACTGTGAAAAAGCAGTTCATCCTTGCGATCCCGAAAGTAACGGAAAGAAAGGTGGATTACGTCGGGTTTGACTGGTGGCGCGCCTAGGCAAGCGTCGACTGGTCGGGCTTGGAACCGCCTTTTGCAGGCAGGTCGAACTTGACAAAGTTCTCTCCAGAGATCGTGAGGCGCGTCACGAATTTCTCAGAGCCCTGCTTGAGCCACCCCTTGTAGCGGACCGAGTTCTTTACGATGTCGACGATGCTTGGTTTTTTCTCGTTCACTTCCTCGTAGCATGACAGGATTTCGCCGAACTTGACTTCATGTTGCTTGTTAAATTTTGTCAGGTAATACACAAACACCGTGGCCTTTTCGTAGTGGTTGGCCGGCTTCTTTTCCGCATAAAACTCCCTCAGGCCGATCTTGCTGTCGCTGGCCTTGAGGTCGACAGGTATCGGGTGTATTGTTACTGTCGGCCGTGGGGGATGCTTGACACCGTTAGCGGCCTTTTGCTGCTGCCGCTGGCGCGGAGCGTGCTCAAATGCAGAAGCCTCCTGCTGCGGTATTTCCTCCGGTAGCGCCGCCGGGGCAGGCTGCGCCTTGAATGCAATGTTTTGCTCCAGGCCGCGGGTTATTGCTTCCTTGACTCCCATCTTGAAAATTTCTTCAAACTTTTCAAGGTGCTTGTCTACAAAGCTCTCCTTGCCTTCAAGCTCGACTATACCCTCCTTGACATTTATCGTAAACCTAGCTTCAGAATTACTGCTCAATTCGCATTATAACATCCGGAGGTTTTTAATTAATTTGCCGATGCAGGAACTCAACTTTTGCGTGCAGCACATTTTTGATCAAAATTGTAATGAGAGCACAAACGGCTGTCTTAAATATTCGCGGTGCAGTAGCATATAGCGCACGATGTTTGTAGTGAAAAGGCTTGGCAAGAACGGGATGTGGAGTGCGGTCAGCCTTATAGACGAGAATGGGTCGTTCCGCGGTGAGGCCAAGTTCGAGACCAAGAAGGAGGCCGAAGAATACATGACACGCTATTTAGAAAGGATGAAAAATCCGCAAGAAGTCAAGGTGTTTAATGAGAATCTTGTGAAAGAGAAGAAGGCATCAAAGCAAAAATAAACTGAAAAGTCCTTATATGGAAGATATTTTCAAAAACCAAAAAGCTTTATGTTAGGAAGCCACACTATATTAGGACGTGAACTAGGGTATGTTCGTGTGTCACACCTGTAAGGGAACGGCATTGATTTTGGCAGTTGAGAATGACGGTCGGTTATGCTTTGAAGAGTGTCCCGATTGCAACGCACACCCTGAAGCCTAGCGCAAAGAATTAAAAAAGCAGGAAACTTAAAATTTTTCAATAGATCACATAACGGCCAAAGAATTTGACTGGCTCTTGGCAAAAGGCCGTTGTGATGTTTTACGGCGACTGGTACCCATTCTGCAAGAGGTTCAGGCCGGCCTTGAAGTCTGCAAAATCGAAATACAGGAAACTTGGTGCGCTGGTGAATGAGGACGAAAATCCGCTATGGGACAGATTCTCGATAAATGCCGTCCCGATCGTGATAGCGTTTGATGACAAGGGCAAAATACGAGCCCGGCGCGATGGCAGGCTCGGAGTTGACGTGAGCAAGGCCGATCTTGATTCTATGCTGAAGGCACTAGAGTAGTGATTTCCTGTTTGATCTTGTTTGCGATCTTGGCCAGCTCTTCGCGTGACGCCACCGCGCGCGCGGGCCACTTCCCGTCAGGGCTGTCGTTGATAAAGCGCGGCACGATGTGGACATGGACGTGCGGCACTATCTGATTTGCCGCTATGCCGTTGTTCTGGCCTACGTTAAAGCCGTCAGCCTTGACTGCCGAGACCACGGCCTTGGCAATGACTGGCACGAGCGAGTAGAGCCTGCCCACCTCGGCAGGAGGCATCTGGAGTAGATTCTCATAGTGCTTTGTTGGTATCACGAGCGTGTGCCCTTTGTTGATCGGGTACTTGTCCATAATAACTACAACATTTGACTCACGGTGCACCTGGACGACAGGCTGCTGGCCCGCTATTATTGAGCAGAATATGCAGGAAGAGGAGGATTTGCTAGACATTTGTGAGTGCGAGCATGCCTTATGTGGACTGGATGTTTATTTTTTGCTATTATAGTCCATATAGCGAATTTTTAAATACACCAGAGTCCCGACTTGATCACGTATCATGGCCGAAACATTCGAGCTTGACAGCTTTGACATTAGCTTCTCTTTCCGCTGCCCCAAGTGTGATTACTTGAACGAGGAAGTGCCCGCAAAGGATCTCACCAGCGGAAACGCGGAGTGCGGCATGTGCGAGACCCTCTTCAAGGTGGAGGGGCTGGACGCAGTCAAGATAACGGCCACACTCGATTGACCGACGAATCTTAAAATATGCACTCGGCGCCCCGATAATTGTAATGGAGCTTCAAAGCAGAAAGGCGATCGAGGGGCCATCGAGGGCGCCTCACAGGGCCATGTACAAGGCAATGGGCCTTACGGACAGTGACCTAGATAGGCCGTTGATAGGCGTTTCTTCCACCTGCAACGAGGCTACTCCTTGCAACGTACACCTGGGCCAGCTTGCGCAGAGCGCCAAGCGCGGGGTAAAGGACGCGGGCTGCACGCCAAGGGAATTCACAGCGATTGCCGTGTCAGACGGGATTGCAATGGGGCACGAGGGCATGAAGGCATCGCTCGTGAGCAGGGAGATAATCGCCGACTCGATCGAAGTCATGGTCAGAGCTCATCAGTATGACGGAATAGTTGGGATATCAGGCTGCGACAAGAGCCTGCCCGGCACGCTCATGGCGATGGCGCGGCTCAACCTGCCGGCGATATTTGTCTATGGCGGGACCATCATGCCGGGCATCTGGAACGGCAAGCAGGTCACTGTACAGGATGTCTACGAAGCTGTCGGCGCCTACGACGCAGGTAAGATGAGCTTGCAAGAGTTGACAAGCCTAGAAAACGTTGCCTGCCCTGCAGCAGGGTCGTGCGCAGGAATGTACACCGCGAACACGATGGCGTCGATAAGCGAAGCAATAGGGATGTCGCTTCCAGGGAGCGCCTCTCCACCAGCAGAAAGTGAGAAGAGGCACGAAGTGTGCTACAACACTGGCAACGCCATAATGAACCTGCTTAAAAACAACATTCGCCCTCGCAACATCATGACATTTGAAGCGTTTGAAAACGCGATTACGATGGCAAACGCCATAGGCGGCTCCACGAACGCAGTGCTCCACCTGCTGGCAATAGCAAGGGAAGCAGGCGTAAAACTCGCTCTTGACGACTTTGAAAGGATCCGCAAGCGCACGCCCCACATTGCAGACATGCGGCCTGGCGGCATGTACGTCATGCTTGACCTTGACAGGGTTGGAGGCGTGCCTGTGATAATGAAGAGCCTGCTCAAGAAGGGCATTCTCCATGGCGACGTCATGACTGTGACTGGCAGGACCATGAAGGAGAACCTAGAGTCGATGATATTCAGCTACAGCCCTGACCAGAAGGTAGTCAAGCACATTGACAACCCGATAAAGGCCGAAGGGACGCTCAAGATACTGCGGGGCACGCTTGCGCCAGACGGCGCGGTCGTGAAACTTGCCGGCGTTCAGAGCAAAGAGTTCGTAGGCAACGCGCGGGTATTTGATGCCGAAGAAAAGGCTTTTGACGCAATATCAAAGCGAGAAATTGTTGAAAGCGACATTGTGATAATCCGCTATGAAGGGCCTAAGGGCGGCCCGGGCATGCGCGAAATGCTGGCAGTCACTGCAGCGCTCGTAGGGCAGGGTGTTGGCGAAAAGGTGGCGATGGTTACCGACGGCAGGTTTTCCGGCGCAACGCGTGGATTCATGATAGGGCACGTCGCGCCCGAAGCAATGGTAGGCGGGCCCATAGCGCTTGTAAAGGAGGGCGACGAGATAGCCATAGACACTACAAAGAGCAGCATAGACCTGATGGTGTCAAAGGCCGAGCTAAAAAAGAGGGCGAAAAAATGGAAGCCTATCAAGCCGCACTATAAGACCGGCGCGCTTGCCAAATACGCTTCGCTAGTGCAGTCGGCGTCAGAGGGCGCGATTACGCTCCCGCTAAAGGTTTAAATGACATCCGTAGCGCATGGTAGTCTACAATAAGGCTAGGAGAACATGAGCAAAGGTGATCACTTTTGGCCATCTTGCCAGTCCGGACGGAAGCCAACTGCGGATACAGAAACTAGCCACATCTGAAAACCAATTCGAGCTTTTCAAGAAACTCTATTCGCTCTATGACAGCGTCTTCATCCTAGAGTCGCTCATCGGGCCCAAAGAGCTTGCCGAAATGTCGGTGATAGGCTTCGACCCTGAAATTACGGTCAGGTGCGACTCGAAGAAATTCGTTGTGCAGAACAGAAAGAAAGTAGTGCAGGAATCCAAGGTGACAGAGCCACTTTCGCAGCTGCGCGAGCTGATGCCCAAGGTGAGCGACGATCGCTTTCGATACGTCGGCGGCGCCGTTGGATACATCAACTACGACGCAGTGCGCTTCTGGGAGCGCCTGCCTACCGACAAGACGAAAAAGGACAGCAGCTTTCCGCTGCTAGAATTCGGGATTTATCAGGACGGCATCTTGTATAACCACAAGGAGAACCAAGCCTACTACTTTTTCCTCGGCAAATCAAGGCTGGAAGAGGTAGAGCGCAAGATGGCAAATGCCAGAGCCAAGTCTGTGAGGTTTTCATATTCAACTCCGCGCCGAAACATGACAAAGGCACGCTTTGTCAGGATGGTCAAAAAGGCCAAGCGCTACATCTACGACGGCGATATATTTCAAGTCGTGCTAGCAAAGAGCATTAAGTTCACGGTAAAGGGCAATCTTATAGACTTGTACGCAAGCCTGCGTGATGTCAACCCATCGCCATACATGTACCTGCTCAGGATGTCTGACAAGTGCATAATAGGCTCAAGTCCTGAGATGCTGATGCGTGTAACCAGGCGCTATGTAGAAACGTTCCCCATCGCCGGGACAAGGCCGATGGTAGAAGACGAAAAAGAGAATGAAAGGCTGCGGCAGGACCTGCTCAAGGACGAAAAAGAGCTTGCCGAGCACACGATGCTCGTAGACTTGGCAAGAAACGACATTGGCAGGGTGTGCGAGTTTGGCACGGTGAGGGTAAACAACCTCATGACAGTCAAGCGCTTCAGCCACGTCCAGCACATCGTTTCGCACGTGACTGGAAAACTGCAGAAAGCTTACGATTCATACGACGCGCTCAGAGCAGTGTTTCCTGCTGGCACGGTGTCCGGCGCCCCAAAGGTCCGCGCAATGGAGATAATAGACGAGCTCGAGCCGACGCTGCGAGGTCCGTACGCAGGTGCATTGGGATACTTCTCTTTCAACGGCTCGTGCGATTTTGCAATCACGATAAGGTCACTGTTCGTGAACAAGAATGAGGCATACATTGAGTCAGGCGCAGGTATTGTCATGGATTCCGATCCCGAGCGTGAATGGGCAGAAACCGAGCACAAGGCAAACGCCATGCTCTCTGCCCTAAAGAAAGCGGCGTTCAAGTAGATTTTCGCTCAATTTGAGCAGTGTTTTTAGCCCCTTTTTGCCCTGTTTTTGTGCTTACTAGGGCGTAAAATCTGATTGTTTCTGGTTTTTGGTCCAAAAATGGCAGTCAAAAATCACCTAAATCATATTGATACCACAGTTATAGTTGCAATTTGACAATAATACAAATTAACTCATGTTCATAGCATCATGCCGACAAACTATCCACTATGACTCGACAAGTCAATGCAATCGCCGCAAAGAATTGTGTCTAGTGGTTTGTCGGCGGCCTTGCAAACATATTCGACCCGTTTGTGTGGTATTCCACAGCAAGCGCAGCGTCTTTTTGCCTTCCTGTGAGTATCCCCACGACGACGTCGTCCCGCTTGATGAGACCTTCCTTGCGAAGCTTCCTGACGCCGGCGGGCACAGCGCCTGACGCCATCTCACAATCAAAGCCGTTAAGCCCAATTATCGACATTCCGTCGCTCATTTCCTTGTCGCTTACCTGCACGACAACGCCGTTCGTAAAATCCAGAGTGCGGAGCGCCTTGACGATGTTGGCCGGCCTGCCTATCTGGATCGCAGTGGCATGCGTCTTTGGCCTGATGCCCTTCTTATCCTGGTATGCGTAGTAGCGATCGACCATGGCAACATCCGGCCTGCCGCCGTTCCACGTAAGCCGCCTGCCTTCAAACAGGCCATTATAAAGCTCGTAGAAGGTGTTCGCCCCTTCAGCGTTCACGATTGCCAGACGCGGAATCTTATTGATCCATCCCCATTCGTACAGTTCTATCATGCACTTGCCGCAGCTTGAAGTGTTGCCGAGCGCTCCACCGGGGTAAACGATCCAGTCTGGAGAGTTCCAATTGAGATGTTCCATTACCCTGTAAATGATCGTCTTTTGTCCTTCTATGCGGAATGGGTTCACAGAGTTGACGGTATAACCGCCGGTTTCCTTGGCATTTTTGAGCGAAGTGGCAAGGGCATCGTCAAAGTTGCCCTGAACTTGTATTACTTGAGCGCCGAACTGGAACGCTTGGCCAAGCTTGCCTGGCGCAATCTCGCCTTTCGGAATGTAGACGTCACACTCTATGTCTTCATTAGCAGCATACATCGCTGCAGAAGCGGAGGTATTGCCGGTTGAAGCGCAGATTATCTTTTTGACGCCCAGCATCTTTGCGTGGGTCACCGCAGTCGACATGCCATTGTCCTTGAACGAGCCGGACGGATTGTAGCCTTCTGGCTGGAGCAGGAACGAGTCATGGTCCATGCCTGCATAGTCCGCGGCCTTGCTCATCTTGTAAGGCTTTGAAAGCCGGCCTTCCGAGCCATCAAGCGAGACGAACACCCTTGCGCATTCGTCAAAATTTTCAGTGTCGATGCCAGCAAAATTTATCAGGTCTCGGAAGCGCCATACGCCACTTTCATTGTAAATGTTGCCACCGTGGTTCCTTCGCTGGTAGAACGTTTCAATCAGGTCGCGACTTGGCTTGTTGCTGTATTTTATGTCCAAAAGGGAGCCGCAGGAACACCTGTAAATGTCATTGTTAATTTCATAAGTCAAGCCGCATGAAGGGTTGATGCACTTTTTGACAGCATGGGCGTCCATATATAGAGAAGGGACGCTTGCGATTGCTATTTAGATGTTTTTCTGGGCGTTACTTTTTGGCAGACTTCTCATACATTTTCAAAAGCTGCTGGATGACTCCATCCATGTCGTCTTCGCGCACTTCTGGAGACACGGCGTGCTTGAGCAGGTTGCTCACTGTGGTAGATATTTCAGAGCTGACCTCGTCAAAGCTGTCCATGTCGCTGTAGCTCTGCTGATAAAGCCTTCGAAGTCTCATCGCATACATCTGCGTCTGCTCGTTGATGGTCACGCTGTAGTTGCGATTGTTGACCTTTATCTTCTCCTTTATCATTGCCAACTTTACCCCGGATGCAGCTTTAAAAACTTGTCTAATGAGATAAGGCTTATGGTGTTTGTGGGATTGTTCCAGAACATATGTTACCGCGGACTCGTGTTACCGCGGTTACAGATGAATCCAGTAAAGCTTAGCTTTTAGTTCCTGTCTGAAATAATCGCTAGGTGCCATAATAGTCAGGATGTCATTTGGTAACAAGTGGGTAAAGCCACAAGGGGAAAGCGTAGGCCACCGGTTGCTTGAAGGCATCAAGCCGCAAGCTCCGCTGAAGCCAAGAATAGAAGAAGCACAGAAGAAATTGCAGATGCAGATCCAAAAGCTGGATTCAATTGCAGCAAAAATGCAGGAAAAGGACCAAGTCATCTTCAAGCGCGTAGTGCTTGCAATGCAGAGCCATGACGCATCGCACGCAAAGGTCCTGTCCGGCGAGCTGTCGCAGATACGCAAGATGAACAAGATGGTCACATCGGCAAAACTTGCACTTGAGCAGATACAGTTGAGGCTGAACACAATAACAGAACTGGGAGACGTGGTAGTGACGCTGAGCCCGGCAATGTCTGTAATAAAGGGATTGCAGGGTGGTCTGGCAGGAATGATGCCCGAAGCGGATCAGTCATTTGGCCAGATCTCAGAGCTTCTTGGCGACATCATAACAGACTCAGGACAGATTCCAAACAACGAGATCGGAACCGTTACAGGATTCAACGAAGACACTGCAAGAATAATGGAAGAAGCAAGCGCCGTAGTAGAGATGAACATGAAGAACAAGTTCCCGGACCTCCCATCATCAACAACAGGCACGCAGACAAACGGCCAAGAGGCAACAGGCTACTAGTAGCCTCTGTCCTTTCTCTTCTCTTATTTTTCATTTGCAATTTTTCTTATCTGCTTTTTTATCCGAAATATCGTGGGATAGCTATACCCCTTTTCCCTGTACGTCTTGATCATGGTCTTCCAGTTGTCGAGGCGCTTTTTGGCCAGATCCTGCGTTAGGCCATGCGTCTCACCCTTTACCTTGCTTTTTCTTCCAGGCATGAGGTATCCTCCATCTTCGGCAGTCTTGCGGTTGTAGGCAAAACGCAAACCAAACAGCATATCTTCTGGAGAAAGCGAATTCATGTACATGGCAAGCTCCTTGCCCTGTCCCTCGGAAAGATTCAGCTTGAATGTAAATTCCTTCCGTTGCACAAAATGTGGTTTGCACGCATCTTAATTAACTTTATTTCTAAACTCGAGTTTAGAAATATTCGGCTAAAGGAGCTTTGTTTTCTTGCCTGCCTGCTCAAACGCCCCTATGGCCGCGTCAATGTGGTTCTTTGTGTGCATGGAGGTGAGCGACGTTCGCAGGCGTGCAGAGCCTTTTCTTACCGTCGGATACCTTATTGCCTGAGCAAAAACGCCCAATCTTAGTAGCTCTTTTGAAAGTTCCATTGCCAGCTTTTCTTCACCTATCATTACCGGGATTATCTGGCTTGCCGAGCTGCCAAGCGTAAAGCCCAGTTTTTTCATTGTCTTGGAAAAGTAGTCGATGTTCCTTTGTAGCTTTTTTTGCAGACCTCCCTTCTTTGCCAGCGGGATGGCGGCGATGGCTGCAGCGCACAGATGATCCGGCAGCGCCGAAGTGTAGATGAATTGCCTCGAAGTGTTGATAAGAAGCTCTCTTATGGGCGTTGTCGTTGCAACGTACCCGCCAAAGCAGCCCAGACCCTTGCTCATGCTGCTGATCTGTATATCCACATCGACCTCAAACTTGGCCGGGACGCCTGAAAAGCCGGACCCAAAGATAAAGTCACCGTGAGCGTCGTCAACAATAGTTATCGCGTCATGATCCTTGGCTATTGAGCATATTTCTTCCAATTTCGCCGTGTCGCCGTCCATGCTAAAGATGCCTTCAGTTATCACGATTTTCCTTCCACGCGCATTCCGCACCAGCTCTTCCAGATGTTCATTATCGTTGTGCCTGAATACCTTGATCTCTGCTCCGCTCAGCCTGCACGCGTCTATTATGCTTGCGTGGTTGAGCTCGTCGCTGAATATTGTCGAATTCTCGTCCGCGATGGCGGTGACGGCTCCCAAGTTTGCGCTGTACCCTGTTGGATAGACGAGAGCAGCCTCTGCCCTGCGGTGGTCCGCAAGCATGCCTTCCAGCTCCAGAACCTTGGGGTGGTTGCCTGCAATCAGCCTAGAGCTGCACTGCGAAACTTCCTGCAATGCCTGAATGGTTTTCTTGATGACATGCAGGTTCTGCGACAGCCCGAGGTAGTCGTTTGAACAGAGGTGGACAACTTGCTTTCCATCGACCTCGGCCGTCGGCCCCTTGACCACCACAGTTCTCAGACGGCGGTAGAGGTCGCTCTTTTCAAGAGAGGCAAGGCGTTCTCCAACAAAGGCGATTTTCTTATGCTTTGAGGCCAATCTCCTTTATCATCGCAATGTCCTTGTTCGGCTTATTCCCACCGGTCGTGAGGTATCCACCGGTGATTATGCCGTTTGCGCCAGCCTTGAGCGCCAGCCTGTCCTTGTCCTTGAGATGCACCTCGCGCCCGCCTGCTATCTTTAGTATCGTCTTTGGCATTACAAAGCGCCAGACGGCTATCGTCTTGATTGCCTCGAGTGGGTCTATCGGCTCATAACCTTCAAGAGGCGTCCCTTTCCTGCCTATCAGGATGTTTATTGGAACTTCATCAGGCTTAAGTGACGCAAGCGAGAATGCGAGCTCAAGCCTCTGCTTCAGGCTTTCGCCCATGCCGATAATGCCGCCGGAGCACAGCTCAAGGCCGGCCTCTTTAACGATTTTTGCCGTGTTGACCCTGTCGGCAAAGTCATGGGTCTTGCATATCTTTGGAAAATAACTTTCCGCCGCTTCCAAATTGTGATTGTAGCGTTTGACCCCTAGATCCCTTAACTTGCGAGCTCTTTCAGGCGTCATGAATCCAAGCGATACGTTGACTTCGACATCTGCCACCTTCGACCTGATTTCTGTGATGGTTTCACAGATCTGCTGAAAGTCCTTTTCAGGAGGCTCGCGGTAGGCGCATACCAAGCAGAAACTGGTGGCCCCTGCTTCCTTGGCCTTCCTTGCATTTTCAATTATCACTTCTTTTGGCAGCAATGGATATTTTGTAATGCCGGTGTCATAGAAGGACGACTGGGCGCAGAAAGAACAGTCCTCCGGGCACCTGCCTGACTTGGCGTTTATCAGTGCTTCGACATCTACCGTATCGCCATTGAAAGCCCTAGTGATGACATTGGCACATTCGGCAAGCGTCATGATGTCTTTAGTGGCAAGCAGCCGCTCGGCTTCTCCAAAGGTGATCGACCTGCCAGCAAGGACCTTTTGCATGCAATCCTTGATAAACATCGAATCTGGCATTTTGGCAGTCGATGTTGTAAACGGGTAATTAAAACTTTGGTTTACAATGCCCGTTTAGAGCACGATATTTCTAAACTCGAGTTTAGAAATATATGGCAAAATCATGCGTAAAATCGCCTAATCATGATTTGGCTTTTTTGGGCATCCGGAGTATGGTTTGACCGCTGTTTTTTGGCAGTTATTGATTGGCCATTTGCAATTGCCAAAACAACGATTTCCGCCATATTTGCAGTAGCTGCAGAACCGTCCAAAAAGGGTTCGTTTTCTAAACTGTTCAAAAAATAGCTCCATTTTTTTACCTTTGTTTTGCCCGTTGACATATACACGGGTGTTCATTTAATAACGCTACCCTTTTTGAACAATTTTATTGACAACGCCCCTGTTAAGCCAAGGCCTACAGGCAAATGCATGAAATACACGTTTGCATACCTGCGGGTAAGCACTGAAGAGCAGACAGTCCAGAACCAAAGGCTTGCACTGGAAAAATGGGCTCAGGAGCATAGTTATCAGATTCTTGACTTTTTCGAAGATCCTGCTACTAGCGGCAGGATCCCTGCTACACAGCGCCGCGGCTTTCAGGAAATGCTCGAGCTGGTCAAAACGGCACAAGTCGATGCTGTCATCGTTTATGAATTATCGCGCGTTGGAAGGACTTTCTGGGATACTCTGGATGCAATAAAGGCCGTAGAGCAGTACGCACCATTGATCTCTTGCTCACCAAGAGAATCATTCCTGCAAACCACCGAACCTAGTGTCAGAAAGCTGATGATTGGAATCCTCACATGGGTAGCAGAGCGAGAACGCGAAATGCTGGTGCAGAGGACAAAAGACGGCATGGAGAGGGCCCGGGCCGCAGGAAAAGGCATCGGCAGGCCTCAAAAGGTGATAGACAAGAACCAGCTCATTACGCTCCTTGCAGAAAACCACTCGAAGGCCAGGATAGCCAGAAACCTCGGCGTCTCAAAGGCGACGCTGTACAAAGAGCTGAGACAGCTAAGATAGCCTCTCTATCTTTCTCAGCATCTCCAGCTGGACATCGAGCAGCTTCTCAAGGTCGCTCCTTTCAATTGCCAGTGGAGGGATAACCATCATGATGTTGCCAAGAGGTCTCAGGTGCACGCCCATCTTAAGCGACTCGCGCATGATAAAGTAGCTTATCCTCTCTGTGTTCTTCAATAGGGCAATCGGCTTGCCGTTCCTTGCCAGTTCGACTCCTGCCAACAGGCCCTTGTGCCTGATGTCTGCTACTATCCGCGATTTTTTGAATTCCTGCAACCTTGCCTCTATGTACTTGGCGTTTGCGTTAATTTGTTGCATCAGATTACGTTTTCCGTAAAGTTCTATGTTTGCCAGCGCGGCCGCGCATCCTACTGGATGACCGGTGAAGGTATGGCCGTGGTAGAACTCCTTGTTTTCGGCATAGTCGCCAAGGAACGCGTTAAAGACGTGATCGTTTGTCAGGGTAACTGCAAGTGGAAAATATCCACCAGTCAGGGCTTTTCCAAAGCAGACTATATCGGGCCGCGACCTCTGGGCAAGGTACTCGACCATGTTGCCGAGCCGGCCAAACCCTGTAGCGATCTCATCCAGTATCAACAGGACATCATACTTTTTACAAAGTTTGGCGACGTTTCTCTGATAACCTGCAGGGTAAATTATTGGGCCTCCCGCTATTTGTGCGCCGCTCTCCATAACAAAGGCAGCGCACCTTTTTCCATGCTTTTTGAGCGTCTTTTCTGTTTCTTCAAGGCACCATTCCGCGAGATCGCCTTCGTTTTCAAACCGGCTGCCGTAAAGGAGTGGGCTTGGAACCGTGCGCACATTCATCAGCATCGGCCTGTAAGCGACAAAGAACTTCTCGATGTAGCCAACGGACATAGCGCCCACCGTGTCGCCGTGGTACCCATGCTCTAGCGAGATGAATTCTTTTTTCTCGCACCTGCCCTTATTGCGCCAGTACTGGAGAGCCATCTTCATCGCAACCTCAATGGCGGCCGAGCCGTTGTCGGTGTAGAATGCCTTGTCCATTTCCTTTGCCAGCTTGACCAGTGTTTCGGCAAGCCTCGCAGAAGGGCTGCTGGCAAGCCCAAAGAGGGTCGAATGCTGCAAGTTGCGCAGCTGCTCGACCATCGCCTCGACAACCTCATTCTGGCCATGGCCCCAGACGTTGCACCACATGCTTGCAATGCCGTCAAGGTATTTCCTGCCCTCACTGTCGACGAGGTAAAACCCTTCACCCTTCACAATAACCCTGTTGTCCCACTTGTTCCAGTCCTTCATCTGGGTGTAAGGATGCCAGACGAATTCCTTGTCGGTGTCTCTCAGGCTCAATTCAGTTAAATGCAGGTTCCATCTATGGCTCTAATAATATTTCCATGCAAGGATTTTTCATTACGGGGACAGGCACAGGCGTCGGGAAAACCGCGGTAGCGGCTGGGCTTGCGTGGGCCCTGAGAAGGCGCAAGGTTGACGTTGGTGTAATGAAGCCCTTTGCCACAGGAGACAGGTTTTTTTCAAAGAAATACAGGTCGCAGGACACTGCAATGCTTGCCAGGGCGGCCGGGGCGAGAGAACCTGATCACGAATTGAATCCTTTCTTTTACCGGGCAGCCGCCTCGCCACTCATGGCATCGCAAATAAAAAACGAGCCGCCTGTCAGCATTGCCAAAGCCCTGGCGGCGTTCCAAAACCTTGCGTACAAGCATGACTTTCTTCTCGTCGAAGGAATAGGTGGAATAATGGTCCCACTGACAGAAGGCCGGTCCGTAGCAGATTTTGCCAAGCTTGCCGGCCTCCCTGTTCTAATAGTCTCGCAGCCGCGGCTTGGAACGCTCAACCATACTATCCTTACCATAATGGCCTGTCAGAAATTCAGCTTAGACATTAAAGGCATCATAGTCAACATGATGCCGAAAAAACCAAACACTGTGGAGCAGAGGACGCCAGAGATGATTGAAAGGTTGAGCGGCGTTCCTGTTCTTGGAGTTCTACCTTTCTCAAAAGGCTCAAATTACATGACTATTGGAAAGGCGTTGGAAAAGGCAGTTGATCTGGACAGGCTACTGCCCATGTAAAAGTTTCAGCCCCCTGACCTTCTTGTCGACAAGAAAGGCGTTGACATCTTGGATGATTCGGAAGTACGGATGATCTTTCTTGCTTCCAAGATGATATTTTTTGCGGTCTGTTTGAAGCCGCCTCGCAGACACGACCCAGATGTTTTCATGATGCGGCTGAACCGACTCGGCTTCCCTTATCCTACCGCCAAGATCGCCACTATTCTTTATCACCTGGATGACGAGTGCCTTGTCAGGGCTCTTGTTGAGCATTTTCATCGAAGGGATGACGAGATCAAGGTCGACGCCCTTGAAGTTAACTTTTCTCTCAGAGGGCAGGACAGACGCAGTAAGCATAAAGTGAAGGAGCGCTTCGCACAGCGTTCCAATTTCTTCGTCGCTTGCCCCCGGGCCCAGCCTAGCTATGGACTTGTTGACAATTTCCTTACAGTATTTTGCCGAGGCGTCTACACTGGAAGACACGTCTACCCGGATTTTTTCTCTGCCTATCTCGTCTATTTCTGAATACAGTATATCCACGATGTCTGCCAGCATGGTAGTATACATGATGCAAGTAGGGTACGTTTATTAAATCTGATTATGAACTATTACCAGTATGGCCAAAGGAATAGCATTAGGCCTTCTTATCGCCTCGCTGGTGCTCTTGATAATATATGGCGCAGATGCAGCTGTTGCATCCGGCTCTGAAGACAGAAGGGGATTTCTGCCATTTGACGAATCAGTAAGGGGAGGCGCATTTGGCGGAGGCGCTGTCGTGATGTCAATAATCGCATTCGTTATAGCAAGGAAGGAATACGCGCCGGCGGTTTCCGCGCTGCTGTTTGTAAACGGCGGCCTCATAATCGCAGGGATGATAGCACTCATTGCCCAAGGCGCTCTGGCCTCTGAAGACTCGTCAGGGGCAATGCGCACTATTGGCTCAACCATCGCAATGGGGGCAATTTTGATAGGCCTTGGCGTATGGAAAGTGGCCACAGACAGAAAAGTGGTTGCCGCTACAGGCAAAGAGCCGGCTCAAAAATGAAATGCAGCCGATGCGGCCTTGACGCAGAGAGAACCTACCAGTGCGAGCATACCTACTGCAAAGACATGTGCAAGGAGTGTTACCAAGAGATCCACTGGCTTCTTGCTACCGCTAACACTAACAATGGACCAAAACATGCATACTGATCTCATACACACACGCCTATCATTGTCAGGATAACGTTTTATACGAACTGAGGGGTTTGATGGTAGGTACACATGAAAGCAGTCATTCTGGCAGGCGGATATGGCAAGAGGCTGCGGCCGCTTACCGACCAGAAGCCAAAGCCTATGATTGAAGTCCTCAATATCCCTATTATCGAATGGCAGGTAAAATGGCTCAGCAAGTGCGGCATCAAAGAGTTCGTCGTATGCGTCGGGTACATGAAGGAGCAGATAATCGACCACATCGGGAGCGGAAGCAGGCTCGGGGTTAAGGTGGGCTATGCAGTCGAAGAAGAGCCGCTTGGAACAGGTGGCGCCCTAAACAACGCGGCAAGCCTGCTTGCAGGCCAAGACTCGTTCTTCATGCTAAACGGCGACGTCGTGACCGAGCTTGACCCGAACAAGCTACTGCACACCAACGGCAGCAGCTCGCATTCGCTGGCGCTTGTTCCGCTCAGGAGCCCGTTTGGCATTGTCGAGGTGGACAAGAATTCCAAGGTGCTTGGCTTTGTGGAAAAGCCAAAAATTCCTGACAAGTGGATCAACGCCGGCGTGTATCACTTTACGCAAGAAGTGTTCAACTACCTGCCTGAAAACGGCAACATCGAGGTAACCGCCCTGCCCGCGCTGGCAAAAGAGGGAAAACTAAAGGCAGTAAAATACGAAAATGTCCTGTGGCGCTCTATTGACTCGCACAAGGACATTGAGGAAGCTGCCAAAGAGATCCAAGGCTCAAAGCTGTCATGACCGTTGAAAAGATAGGTTACAGCCTCGGCCCACTGCTTTCAATGTGTGAGGTCCTTGCCTGCGCTAAGATGGCCGACGCGCAGGAAAACGTCGATTCGCTGTGGATTCCGGAATCATGGGGCCGCGAGTCCTTTGCCACGCTTGGCGCAATGTCACAGGCGACAAGGAGGGTCAGGCTTGGCACTTCTATTATCAGCATATATGCAAGGACGCCGGCAACAGTAGCCATGGCAGCCACCACGCTTGACATGCTCTCAGGCAATAGAACAATAATTGGCTTGGGAGCGAGCACTGCTGCAATAGTGGAGGGCTGGCACGGGATGAAATTTGAAAGGCCGGTCGACAGGATGCGAGAATACGTACAGTGCCTGAAGAGTATGGTAAGCGGCGAGAAGGTGAATTATGATGGCACATTCTTCAAGGTCAGGAACTTCAAGATCCTTCACCAGCCGCAGAGAAAGCAGATACCGATTTTCATGGCGGCCATCAACAAGAGGATGCTTGCGCTTGCGTCTGAGCTTGCAGATGGCGTGCTCCTCTACCTTCGGCCGATTGACGAACTGAAAAAAACTGTGGCAGAACTTAAATGCAGCACAAAAGGCAGGGACTTTGAAGTCGCCTCGTCGTTCATATGCGCTGTGTCAAACAAAGAGCCGGACAAAGCCCGCGAGCGCGCAGCAAAGACCCTTGCATTCTATGTCTCAGTAGGGAAGTACTACAGCAAGTTTCTGTCTGAACACGGCTTCAAAAATGAAGTGCAGCAGATCATTGCAGAATACGACAAGGGTGGAGGACAAGCAGCTGCAAGGCTTGTCTCGGACAGGATGCTCAGGTCGCTTGCAATCTGCGGCAGCAGCGAAGAATGCCGCAAGTCGCTTGCGCGGTTCACATCAGCAGGAGTAACACTTCCAATAATCCAGCTGAACCCCGTAGGCGACTCAGAAAGTTCATTTAGGGAATTGTTGTCAACCTTCTGATGTGCGCAGGGTAGCTATCGCCTCGTGGGCAACCTCAAAGTTTGCCAAGGATTCAAAGATGTCGGTGTTCGAGCTTGCATGTGGCCCCTGCATTGATATTCTAAAGAACATCAAAATTTCAAGAAAAGAGATCGACGCAGTTATGTTTTCAAGCTGCGCAACCGAGCAGTACAGCTCGACGATAGTATCCGAAATGTTGGGGATAAAACCAAAGATATCTCACAGGATAGACAACCTGTGCAACTCGGGGACAAACGCTATAGCTTCTGCCTTTTCGCTCATTGCATCAGGGTTGTGCGATACGGCACTCGTGGTCGGTGCAGAAAAGGCGGACAGCCCCGGCAACAAGCTTCTGTGGGACATAACCCGGGGATCGTTCATGTTCCCGGTTCACTGGGCGGCGATATTTGCCAAGGCGCACATGAGAAAGTACGGAACAACCGAAGAGCAGATGGCAATCGTCTCCGTCAAGAACCACAAAAACGCCTCGAAAAACCCAAAGGCACTTTTCACCAAGCCGGTAAGCCTTGAAGAAGTAATGAATTCAAAAAAGATAGCTGAGCCAATTAAACTGCTTGACTGCTCGGCCCCATGCGATGGCTCCTCTGCAGTGCTGCTCGTAGCTGAAGAAAAGGCTAACAAGTTCGACAGCCCGGTGTGGATAAAGGGCACCGGCCAGCGGACAAATTCGGCAAGCTTTGCCAAGGCTACGAAGGACCTTACCACGATTGAGGCTGCAAAGCTTGCGGCGCGGGACGCCTATGAGACGTCCCAGATCAGACCGTCTCAGGTAGACGTGGCAGAGCTGCATGACGCGTTCACGATACTTGAAATACTGGCGTATGAAGACTTGGGCTTTGCAAAAAAGGGAGAAGGAGGCAAGTTCGTTGGCCAACAAGAAATAGCGATAAACCCACGGGGCGGGATAATTGGATGCGGCCATCCTATCGGGACTACAGGCGTTGCCCAAGTAGCGGAAGTCGCGGCGCAGCTCGCTGGTGCTGCCGGCAAGAGGCAGGTGAAGGGCTGCAAAACTGGCCTTGTCCACAACCTCGCGGCGGCAGGCTCTTCGGCAATCGTAATTGTGATGGGTGCTTGATGCTTGGAGGAATTTATTGAATCCTTGAAAAAAGGGGAATTCCGGATGCCTGTGTGCAGGTCATGCGGCGCTAAGGCATGGCCTCCCTCTCATAATTGTCCGCGCTGCCTATCAAGGACGTCGCTCCAGCAGATAGAAACTAGTGGCACACTTTTGGAATTCACCAGCTCGCAAGTCAAGGACAGGCAAGGCATCTTTGGGATCATCGAAATGTCAGGCATCAGGATTGTTGGGTCATTTGAAAGCAGTAACCAATTAAGAGAGGGCATGATGGTGAGGATGTCGGAGTGCGGCGTCAGGCCCGACGGCACTGCCTTTTACAACTTTGTGCCGGCTGAAAAGGCTTGACATTAATATACTTCGGTGCAAGAGTCTAATCGTATATGAGCTATGACAGGTTCATCGACGAGAGGCTCCTAACAAGCCGCGATGCGCTCAACAGGCTGCAGATCAAGATAAAGCTGGTTGAAATAGACGAAAACGCCCGCGACTTTTCCCAGCGCTTTGGCCGCCGGGTGCTTGTCAGAAAGGTGCTCCTGACTATCAAGCACACTGAAACAGAGGAGGTGGAGGAAAGAGAACTTGACGTTGAAGAAATAGAAAAGAGGATGAAGAAAGAAAGGCTGTTCAGCTCGTCGAACCGGTGGCTCGCGTCAAGCGACATCAAGAACGGCTACGTAATAGCAAACCGCCATTTGGACCTGCTGGCAGACGCAATCGCACTTGATATTATTATGATATAGTGATATTTCAAAACTCGAATTTTGAAATACTATCCTGGCGGCCTTTTCATCCATACCCTTATTGTTTCAAACCAAAACGCAGCAGTTCCAGCGACTGCAAAGCCGATTGCATGGATGTTCAAACTGCTAAAGTTCAACACAACATAGGCAGTTAGCATCGTGGCGAAAAACGCAGCAAAAAATGACAGCCGCGGCACCGTCAGCCCGCCGATGTTGACAAATGCTTGCAGGACTCCTACCTGTACTCTCTGCACCACGAAATATCGACCGTATTCGTCTTGGTCCACAAGGGCAAGTCCGACTAGCTTGTCGATGTGGTAGTTTGCCACGCTTGGGCTTGAGAAGCCAAGGTCGCGCTGCACCTCCCTGATACCCACCGGCTCTTTCTTTTTTTACCATGTACATATACACCTTCAGGGTTTTCCCCTTCAGTTGATCCTCGATAGGCAGCTTTTTGCTTTCGTCGGCTGGTGGCGTTTCGTTATTCTTGGCCAAGGCAGCTGGTCACGTAGTATGCAAATTTGCTATACAACGGTACCTGTACTTGCGCTATAAAGCTATCGCAGGTGAATCTGATAAAAGTGATATAGCGCCGCTGACCAGACTCGAACTGGTGACCCACTGGTTAACAGCCAGTTAAGCTCCGAAGCACAATATTGCGCTTTGAATTTGCTCTACCATGCTGAGCTACAGCGGCGCACTAACACGAAAAATCCAAACACAAAATAAATGTTTGGGCTTGCTTACTACATGCCTTCTTCGCGAGAGTAGATGTACAGGCCGTCCAGAAACACGCGCTGGTCTTTGTCCTTTATTCTCGTCGAAAGCTCGATGTTGGCTGCAGTCTGCGATACATCCTCGAGGCTCGGACCCTGCACTAGGACATCCTCGCCTGCCACGCTGACCTTGGTGGCGTCGCCCACTATTGTGGAAACCCTCGCTGACCTCTCGCCGAAAAAGTTCTCGACATGCACTTCTTTGTCCTTGACCTTGACAGATATTGGAAAGTGTGCAAATATCACCTTAAGCTTGTACGTGTAGCCCTTTTCGACTCCCTTTATCATGCTCTGGATAATGCTTCGCGCGGTGTTTGTCACTGCCAGGTCGCGCTTGCGCGTGCCATAGGGCTTGACTGTCACCTTGTTGCCTTGGATAGTCACTGCCGCGGGAAGCTTTGTAAAGTCCTTCTTGACAGTTCCAAGCTTGCCTTTTACGGAAAGCACATTACCTTGCTTGGTTACCTTGACGCTTGCCGGCGCCTCTACCTCTGCCATTATTTCCTGCTCAGTAGACGAAGCCAACCAAAACTCCTCCCAAGTTTTCTGCTTGCGCATCGTGGTGCGACATGATCCCCTTGCTGGTGGAAACGAGCAATATGCCCATGCTGTATGCAGGCAGGAACTGCCTCTCCCAGTCAAAGTAAGCGTCTTTCTTGACTGAAAAGCGTGGCGTAATGATGCCGCACTTGTTAATCTTGGCCAACAGCTGAATGCGGAACTTGCCTGCCCTGCCATCATCTATCTGCTCAAATTCGCCGATATAGCGGTGCTTTTGCATCACGCGCAGTATCTCACTTGCGAATTTGCTTGCAGGGACCACGATGCACTCCCTCTTTCTCCTAGACTCATTGTTGTAAATGGTTGTAAACAGGTTTGATACGATGTTTAACGCTGGCATTTCACAATATCATCCTACTCGTATTTCACAAATCCCAGGCTTGCGGCGACTTCTCTGAAGCATTGCCTGCACAACATCAGGTTATATTTGCGCACGAGACCGTCATATGAACCGCACCTTCTGCACCACCTTGTGCCCTTGCCATGCGCGAGCTTTTTTCTTCCAGTCTCTTCGTAGTTTCTTGGCTTTGGTATTTTATTCAACCTCCGCCCCGAATTCCTGCTTGAAGAAATCGATCGCCTCTTCCTTGTTTATCCTATGGGTCCTGCCTATCTGCGCGCTCTTTCTGCTCTTTCTTGCGATCCTGTACCCCGGCCGGCTCAACACGACATTGACGTCCATGCCAAAGATGCCGATCTCTGGGTTGTACTTTGTTCCTGGAATGTCGATGTGCTCGTGAATTCCTAGCGAAATATTGCCATAATTGTCAAACGAGGATGCCTTTAGAACATTCTTTTTGGCTGCAATGACACGCTTCAAGAACTCCAAGGCCGGCTCCCTTCTCAATGTTACAATGGCGCCTATCGGCTCGCCCTTGTGGATGCCAAAGTCCCTCACCGTCTTTTTTGCGCCGCGGACTGCCGGCTGCTGACCCGTAAGCTCGAGCAGCGCCTTCTTGGCCTTCTCTATCGGTTCGCCGGACTTGCCTACTCCGATGTTTATCACTATCTTGTCGACGCTTATCCTTTTCATGTCTTGCTGCTGTTCTAGTTGTTTACTCATTTTTAGTTCACCTTTATCACTGGCTTGTTCGAACCGACAACCATAACCATCTCCACCGGCAGTTCAACTGACCTGTGTTCAAACGATACGAGTGCTCGCTTTGGGAGCGAAAATATGCCGTCTTGGATGTCGTCAATCCTGCCGACCCCGCCGGCGTTCTCGCCCGTTATGATAAGAGCGGTCATGCCCTTTTCAAATGGAATGTGGTTCTTTATCTCTACTTTTGGCAGCTGGATGACGCATGTGTCTCCGACCTTGAGCTTCTGGTCGCTTATCAGGGTCTTGCCGTCATGGAATCCATATTGCAACTTCTTGCCCCTAATTGTTGTCTTGCTTGTCACCTTTACCAGCTTGACGCCCTTTTCTGCATCTTCGACTGCAACTGAAGTCAGAAGCATCGAGTCTTTAGGAACCATGCGGTACGCCTGACCGGTAGAAAGTTCAATTATGTCCATGAGTCCAATAGCGAGATTCGGGTCGCGCCTTATCACGCCATCCACCCTGACCTTGCTTGCATTCAGTATCCTCTCGGCTTCGTGCATCGTGGCTGCCACATGGAGCACGTCGCGGAGAACCATTCCAAGCGGGTACGCGCGACCTTTGGGGTGCGGCCCGGGCTCGACTCTAAGAACGAACTGACCCTGCTTTCTCTTGGTTGCCCAGAACGTCGGCGCCATCTGCCTCTTTACTCGGGTGTCGCCGCCTTTCTTGCCCATTACTCTTTATCCTCCTTTTCTTCTTCTTTCTTGGCGGCAGCTGCTGCCCTCTTTTCGGAAGGCTCTGGCTCGCCACCGAGCTTGTTTGACCTGTACTTGTCGTCCAGATTAAGGTTGATTATCATGACGTTTGAAGCGTGTATCGGAACCTTTACCTGACCTCCGCGGATCTTGTTCCTCTGGACTCCCTCGATGTGGAGCGTCCCCTGCTCGGTGTTGACCTTTTCGACTTTGCCCTCGACGCCCTTGTATTCACCTCTGAAGACCCTCACAGAGTCGCCCTTGACCACGCGCAGCGTCTTCTTCTTGTACTGGTCGCGCAGGGCATCTGCAAGCGGCGCGCCCATCATCCTATCGCGCTGGTGCTTTGGAACGTGGATGAGTTTTGGATTAATTTGTACCATGCAATTTTCACCTATGCTATACTATCATGCCTGCCAAGTTGGCTATCCTTGGCCATTTTTCTGCCGCTTCTGACGCAACCGGGCCCTTGATGTCTGTTCCCTTGATCTCGCCTTCGGGTGTTACGAGCACAGCAGCATTGTCTTCAAATGCTACACGCACGCCGCTGGGTCTCCTTATTGGGTACTTTTGCCTAACAATTACGGCGCCGAAAACCTGCTTGCGCAGCTCCGCCGGCCCCTTCTTTACTGTCACTGTCACAAAGTCCCCAACTGCCGACGCGGGCTGCCTCGAGTGCCTCCCCTTATACCTAGTTACCTGCGCGACACGCAGTATCTTGGCGCCAGTGTTATCTGCGCACACAAGGTTTGCCGTAACCGGGATTGCCCTTGTGATGTACGGGCGGAACTCTTCAACGCCCTTTGCTGAAACTGCTCTCGACTTAGCTCTTGCTGCCATCCTTGCTATTCACCTCTATCACTACGAACGACACTGTCTTTGAAAGCGGCCTGCACTCGGCTATCTTTACTTCCTCGCCTTCTTTTGCTTCGATGCATGTGGGAAGGTAAGCGTGGACTTTTGACCTGCTCCTCTGGTAACGCTTGTACTTTGGAACGGGTCTCGCATATTCTCTCGATACCACCACCATCTTGGGCGCCTTGGCGCTTGAAACGATGCCGGTGAGCAACTTACCTCTTACTGAGAGCGTGCCGTGGAACGGGCATAGCTCGTCCTCGCATGCCTTGCGGGGGAAAACAACTGAAACTCCGATATTCCTGACCATCAATCATCACTTTCTCTCAATTTAATATCGCGACATACGATCCTCAGGTCTTCCTGTCAGTGATGAACCACTTATAAAGCAAACGCCAGAGTGCGTTTCGATCTGAATTTTCTTTGCTGCCTTTTTTGCCACCTGCTTTACTTCTGAATTGACCTTGATCGATAGCATGTTCTTGGTTTCAAATACTATTGTACCACTGACGGCCTGCAGGGTTGGATCGGTTGATTCGACTATCCTTGCGCCAAGGCCGATGATCTCGTGAGCAAGCACGTTTTCTGCAGTTATCGTCATTTCTTCGAGGACTTCCTTTCATTCAAAAGAGTGTGCATGCGCGCAATGTCGCGCCTGAGCCACTTGATGTTTGCAGTTTGCTTCTTGAGAGTGCCTTTTGACTTTTCCAGCTTTAGCTTGGCAAGGTCTGCCTTGAGCTCGGACAGCTTATCGGCCAGGTCTTGGTCGTTCATTTCGCGCAGCGTCTTGAGCTTAAGCCTGGCCATCTTGCTTGCCTCCTGTTGTTTCAACTTGCGCTTGAGCTTCA
>DAINRX010000004.1:2439-4002 GCA_036741635.1 Nitrososphaera sp. | reverse complement strand
GCAGCGGTAGGAGAAGAGCTTTCCTTGAGCTCAAATTCCTGCGGAAGAGACGCTCTTGATGCAATCCTCAGCTGTATGCCCATCAGACCCATCTTTGTCAGTACGTGCGTGACTCCTGTCCTCACGATGTGACCTGCAACGTCGCCGCTCTTGGGCACGACGCCAACTGTGTGCTTTTCAAAATGAGCGCGCTCTGTCCTGAGCTTGCCAGAAATGACGACTTCAACGCCGAGCGCGCCTGAATTCATTACAGTGTTGAGCGTCCACATTGCTGCCCGCCTGAACGCCGTCCCGCGCTCGATAAGCTGCGCAATCCTGTTGCACATGATTGCCGGATTTAGCTCGGGAGTTGTAACTTCGAGTACCGAAATCTGCGGGTTCTGGAGGCCGAATTTCTGCTCTATCTTGGCCATCAGGTCCTTGATGCCTATGCCCTTTCTGCCTATGACGAGGCCAGGCCTCGTGACGTAGACGGTTATCCTTGCGCCCACAGGTGTCTTTTGCACTTCGACTCCTCCGTACCCCGCGTCCTTGAGTGAGGTTGAGAGGAACTCGTTGAGCTCCATGTTGCGGAAGTTGTTTTTTACAACGTTCTTGATTGCGCTCATTATTATTCTTCAGACCTCGCTTCCTGTGCAACAAGTTCAACGTGAACAAGCGTGTCGTATTTCGGGCTTGACCTTCCCATCGCGCGGGGCTGGAAGCGCTGGAGCTTGGTGCCCTTGTGCACCGCAGCGTTTACTATTCGCAAGCGGTCAAGGTCCATGCCCTTATATTCTGCGTTTGATTCAAGGTTGTCCAAAAGTTTGAGAAATTCGTGGGCGGCCTTTTGCGGGAACCTGCCTGCAAAAAATCCATCGCGGATGTTTGACCTGTGCGCCACTTCCATGTTGTAACGCCGGTACGGAACGGCCACCTTGCGCGCAATCACGCTTTCAAGGAACTCGCGCGCCTTTTCAATCGACATGCCCTTGATGGCGACAGCTATCTCGCGTGAGTGCTTGTGCGAAATGTCCTTCTCGCGTATTGAAGCACGCACGTGCTTGGTCTTGTCATAATTCTGAAAAGCGTATCCAAAGTGCGGCATATCGATCACTTCAATGGGACGTACAGGCTCGACCTCGAGGCGCCTACACCTGGAGCACCGTGCTGCACGCGCTTGTTGGTTATCGCGTACTCACCAAGGTAGTGCCCAATCATTTCCGGCTTGATGTTGACCTGCGCAAACTCTTTGCCGTTATGAACGTGGATAGTAAGATTAACCATGTCAGGAAGAATAATCATGTCGCGGGTGTGCGTCCTCAGCTGGCCCTTGAGCTTGCCCTCTCTTGCCAGCTTGACCTTTTCGCGCAGCTTTCTCTTGTCGTCGTTCATATAAGTGCTGACGCGCTTGTCAAGCGACCTTCGCTGCCTTGCATTGAGAAGCGGCAGCAGGTTCTCTATCGACAGCGTCTGCAGCTGCTCAGGAGTGTAACCCTTGAACTTGAATTCACGTACCAATTACTGTATCACTCCCTCCTTGACCGTTTTACCACTTTTAAATCTAACGAGAAGCATCATCAT
>DAINRX010000004.1:0-2339 GCA_036741635.1 Nitrososphaera sp. | reverse complement strand
TTATCTTTTTCTTTGACGCATTTTCTGCGACAATGAATGCCAGCTTGTTTTCCTTCTCTATCTGGTTGAACGTCTTTTCAGTGACATAGGGAGCGATTATCAGTGTCGTCGCTTCTTGTGCAGTCATTGACAAAGATGTTGTTGCCTCCTTTGTGGCTGCTGGCGCGGTTTCGTTCTTTGCTGCTGTCGGCAGTGCTGTCGCCTTTGTTTCTTTGCTGCTCATTTGTTGATCAGCTCCATCAGCTTGTGCATCGGCGCCTGCATGCTTTTCATCTGGTCAACTGCGTTCTGCGAAAATATCGTCAGCCTGATTGGCTTTGAACCCGGTGCCAGATCCAGCACGCTCACGTCTTTGACGTGCTTGACATCCACGCCGGTAATTGAGCGTGAGAGCTTGACCAGCTTTGAGTCGTTGCCCACTACAACCAATGCGCTTGTGCCTTGACGCGCCTGCCTTCCCCTGCGCCTTGCCGTTCCAGACCTTGGCTTGCGGATGACGCTCGCCCTTGTCAGGTCGTCGCCGATGCCTAGGTCTACTAGTGCCTTTTTCAACTCCTTGGTCTTTGCAACTGACTCAATGTCGTTTGAAACAATAATCGGCAGTTTTAACTTGTTGTCTATCCTGTGGCCGCGCTTTTCAACTAGATCCTTTCTGGCAGTCGCGGCTATTGCGGAGCAGAGCCCCAGCTGCCTTTCCTTGTGGTTTATCTTTTTGTAAATGTTCTTCCACGACTCTGGCGGGTGAGCGACTCTGCCGTGCCTGACGCCTGCCACGCTTGCCGCCTGGCCTGCCCTCGGGAATCCTTCGCCTCGTGCCCTTGCAAGCCTTGCGATGCCAAGGCCGGTATTGCGCGACTCTGCGCTTACCATTTCGCCGGCTGCAGGATAGCGCCCCTGCCTCTGGTACGAGTGCGACAGCAGGTTCACATAGACTTTCTGGATCACTTCAGGCCTATACGGCGTGTCAAAAACTGTCGGCAGCTCGACTTCGCCTGCGTCCCTGCCGCCTATCGCGACGACTTTGGCCTTTGCCATTATTCAACAACAACCTCCAGAATCTTTGGCTCGAGCACCTTCTTTTGCACGTTGCGTATCGGGTGCCTCATTTTGACGAGCCTTTTTGGGACGCCGGGGATCGAGCCCCTGACGACGATGTAGTCGCCCTTGACTAGCCCAAAGTGCTTGAAGCCGCCTGATGGGTTTATCGAGTTCTGCCCATCTTTTTCAGTATTGGACATTATCAGTATGCGTTTGTTGTATTCGGTCCTCTGGTGGAATCCCCTCTGTCCCTGCCTTGCGACTGTGTACATGACCACCGCAGGCGAGATGGGACCAAGAGTTCCAACTGCGCGGACGCTCTTTCTTGATTTGTGCTGCTTTCTCTTGATGCCAAACCTTGTCACAGGGCCTTCGACACCTTTTCCGCGCGTAATTCCAAAGACATCAATATTCTGTCCGAGCTGGAAAATGTCGCCTGCCTTGACCTCCCTGCCAAGCATCCTCTTCACATAGTCGTACTGGGCTTTTGCGTCCTTGCCAGAAACTGCAACTTCAAAAACAAACGGGGTCTTTTGAGAAATGCCGATAGAATGCGGAGAGACCGCGACAATAGCCATGACAGCGCCTGCATTTCCCAGCATGCCCTCCGCCTTGGCAAACGAGTCTTCGGCGTGCTTGGCGTCAAACTTGCGGGACAGCTCTTTTGGAGTGTCTTTGGAGTAAACATCAAAGATTGCATGCTGGCCATAGAGGTCGTGCTTGTAGCCGCGGATGCCGATGACCTTAATTGGAGGAACTGCAATGACAGTTGCAGCGTTTAACAGCTGCTTGCCAAAGTTCGGAGTCTTTTCCCTATCGTCGATGGTCAGTATGTGAATACCGCCAACCTTGAAACCTGCAAAACCCAAGAGAGAGCTCTTTTCGACAGCCATTTGAGGCCAAGTTCTTACTCTTGCCTCGAGGCTTCTGGCTCTGGCTCTCGGCCTAAAGGCAATGCTGCCCCTTCTCGGGGCACCATACTTGCGATGACCCATGGATACTGCATGACTCTGGCTCTCCCTTTAATAAGTTATTTGACATCCACAGGATTATGATAAGAAAACTGGATCGAAATTCTTCAAGTCTTGTCTATGAGAATGTGCATCAGGTTAGGTCATCATTAGCAAGTATTTTCTTATGACTACTATAGGAGGTTCTGTCAAGTGTCAGATGATATAGAATGTCAACCTGAATCGTTCTTATTGGCTGCCGCATCAACACATAGGGCGTGTCTCCTACAGATAAGCCAGCCTTGCTAACGTGCTTTCATTGATACAATAGATTTCCTTTGATAGGTCGTG
>DAINRX010000003.1:14105-34187 GCA_036741635.1 Nitrososphaera sp. | reverse complement strand
CTACTCTATCACTGCCAGCACATCGTTCCTTACAACGCTGGCGCCCTGCTTGACCTTTATTTCCTTCAGAGTGCCGTCCTTGTGAGCCTTTATCGCTACCTGCATCTTCATCGACTCAAGCACCACGATGACGTCGCCTTTCTTGACTTCGGCGCCACTCTCTGCCTGTATGCTGACGACCCTGCCGGGGATCTGGCTTGCGAGGTTACGGTCGCCACCGCCGGCGCCGCCTATCGCAGACGCTTTTTCAAGTACCTCTGTCAGCTTTGAGTGCTTTTTCACAGTCAGCGGCTGGCCGTCCAGGATTATTCTTGCCTCGGCGCTGCCTGACTGCAGTATCTTGGCGTGATGAAAAGCATTGTCAAGAATGAACTCGAACTCGTTGGTGCCTGATTTTAAAAGGCGCAGGGTGTGCTGCTTGCCGCCTATCTTGACGAGCACGGAGTTGTTCTCAGTGGTACGGAGCACTTCGCCGTCTAGGAGCTGCGCAAGGTCTCCTACTTTGAATTCCATTAACTGATCGGTCCCCTCGACTTCCACTTTGAGCTGGCCGCTGTCGCATTCTGCGCGGCTCCGGCCTTTTTCACAAACTCCGACTGGAGCAGAAGCGCTGCGACAGCGGCAGGCGCCTTGTCCTTGGCCCTCTCTTTTACATCCTCGTTCATTTTGTCGAATATCTTGAAGCGCTCAAGGTAGTCGGTGGACAGCTCGCCCTTGATGAAGTTGGGCTCGTCCATTATCGTCTTGTACAGCGGGATGGTAGTGTTGATGCCCTCGATGGTAAACTCGTCAAGGCTGTTCTTCATCCTCACCCTCGCTTCCTCAAAGTTCCTGCCCCATGCAATCAACTTGGCCACGAGCGAGTCATAGTAGCCGGAGACAGTGCAGCCAGGGTAGAGGTAGGTATCGACCCTTATGCCCGGCCCGTACGGTATGTTGCAGCTTGGCACCAAGCCAGTCGAAGGCGCGAACTCGTAGAACGGGTCCTCAGCGTTAATCCTGCATTCAATCGCACAGCCGTTCATCTTCAGGTCTTCCTGCTTGAACGGTATCTCGTCTCCCTGAGCAATCGCTATCTGGAGCTTGACAAGATCAAGCCCCGTGACCAGCTCGGTGACTGGGTGCTCCACCTGCAGACGCGAGTTTATTTCAATAAAATAAAAGTTGCCCTCTGGGTCGCGCAAGAATTCAGCCGTGCCGGCGTTTAGGTAGTCGACAGCTGCTGCCGCCCTGACTGCTATTTCGCCTATCCTTTCCCTTGTCTTTTGGTTCATGACGGGCGAGGGCGACATTTCGATGAGCTTCTGGTGGCGCCTCTGGATCGAGCACTCCCTCTCGAAAAGGTGCCTGCCGTTTCCGTGCGAGTCCCTTATCAGCTGGAACTCGATGTGCCTGATGCGCTGGAGGTACTTTTCAACGAAAAGCGCTGCCTTGCCAAATGCCGCTCGCGACTCAGCAGACGCCATTTCAAATTCCTGCCGCAGCTGCTTTTCGTCCTTGGCAAGCCTGATGCCACGTCCTCCGCCACCAAATGCCGACTTGAGCATTACAGGGTAGCCGGCCTTGTGGGCAATGTCTGCGGCCTTTTCAATGTCCTCGATAATGCCGTCGCTTCCCGGCACTGTTGGGACCTTGGCCTTCTTCATCACTTCCTTGCACTTCATCTTGTCGCCCGTGATTTCCATGGCCTTGCTGGTCGGCCCGATGAATATGATGCCGTTCTTTTCGCACAGCTCGGAAAAGTTCTCGTTTTCTGACAGAAAGCCGTAGCCGGGGTGGATTGCGTCTGCGCCAGCTTGCTTGGCAGTCTCGACAATCTTGGCCATGTTGAGATAGCTTTGTGCCGGAGCCGCAGGTCCAATATGGTACGCTTCGTCAGCTCTTTTCACATGAACTGCCCTGACATCCTCATCAGAATAGATAGCAATAGACTTGATGCCAAGCTCTCTGCAGGCTCGGATAACCCGGAGGGCTATTTCGCCCCTGTTTGCAATCAGGATGCTTGTTATTTTTTTTGACATGGCAGGTGCACCACCATCACAGGTTGATGTTTCCGTGCTTTTTCCACGGCCTCGGCTCCTTCTTGTTAGCCAGCGCGTCAAGAGCCCGTATTATCATGGGCCTTGTTTCCGCCGGATCTATCACCAGATCAATAGTACCTTTTTCGGCAGCTATATACGGGTTTGCAAATTTGTCGCGGTATTCCTTTACCAGTTGCTTCTTTTTGTCAGCCGCGTTAGACGAGCTCTTCAAGTCTTTTCTGTGGAGGATCGTAATGGCCGCTTCAGGGCCGAGCACAGCAATTTCCGCGCTTGGCCACGCGTAGTTGATGTCAGCGCGCAGGTTCTTGCTTCCCATCGCGATGTAGGCTCCCCCGTACGCCTTGCCGATGATGCATGTCACCTTTGGCACTGTAGCTTCGCAATACGCATACAGCAGCTTGCTGCCGTGCCTGATGATGCCGTTGTGCTCTTGGTCAGTGCCAGGCAGGTAGCCTGGCGTGTCTACAAGCGTCACTATTGGGATGTTAAACGAGTCGCAGAAGCGGATGAAGCGCGCCGCCTTGTTTGACGAGTTGATATCAAGGGCGCCTGCAAGGTACATCGGTTGGTTTGCCACGATGCCGACTGTCCTGCCGGCCATCCTTGCAAAGCCGACTACAATGTTTTCTGCAAACAGCTCGTGCACTTCAAAAAAGTCTCCGTTGTCGACTATGGACTTTATGATGTCCTTTATGTCGTACTGCTGGTACGGGTTCTCTGGCAGTATGTTGATGAGGTTGATGTCAATCCTGTTTGGGTCGTCGCTTGTCTCTACTATCGCAGGCTCTTCTGTGTTATTTTGCGGCAGGAACGATATCAGTTTTTTTATCTCGTCAAAACATTCGTACTCGTTCTTGGCTACAAAGTGGGCGACGCCGGATTTCGAGGCATGGGCGCGCGCCCCGCCAAGCTCTTCGAACGAGACTTCCTGGCTCAACACTTCCTTGACCACTTCAGGGCCGGTGACAAACATCTGGCCAATATTTTCGACCATCACCACAAAGTCAGTCATTGCCGGCGAGTACACGGCTCCACCGGCACATGGGCCGATGCTTGCAGTGATTTGCGGGATTACGCCAGAAGCCATGGTGTTTCTGAAGAAAATGTCGCCATAGCCATCAAGGCTTGCGACGCCTTCCTGTATGCGCGCCCCGCCAGAGTCGATTATGCCTATTATCGGGCAGCCCACCTTCATGGCGTGGTCCATCGCCTTAGCGATTTTCTTGCCGGTCATCTCGCCAAGCGAGCCTCCAAGCACGGTGAAATCGTAGGAAAAAACGAACACTTGCCGGCCGGCAATAGTGCCAAAGCCGGTGACGGCGCCGTCGCCGTAGAATTTCTGGATCGCAGGGTCGTCGCTTTTGTGCATGACGTACTTGTCTAGCTCTACAAAAGTTCCTTCGTCAAGCAAAAGAGCAATCCTTTCTCTTGCAGTAAGCTTGCCTTTAGAATGCTGGGCCTCGATTCTCTCGCCGCCGCCGCCACTCTCGGCGGTCTTTTTCATTGAAGCCAACCGCTTGATTCTTTCTTCATGCATGGAAGTGTAACTTATGCGAGTAGGTCGCTATATAAATTCATTACAGAATAGGGCTATTCCCTGAGGCTGGACCGGCCGCCCTGCGCCCTGCGAAAGACGTTCATGCCAAGGTTATAGTTCTCAAAGAGGGATTGGAGCGATTCAAGTTCCAGCGAAAGCATGGCGATCTCGCTCTTGTGCTCCTCCGGGTTTTTCATCAGCTGCTCAAGCCTTTCCTTCTTTTCTGCCAAAAGCTTGCCCACGTTGTGCTCGTATTCGCTTGACATGATACAAGGTAGGCTCTCAGCTATTCAAATTTTAACTTTTGGTAACAGCAGCTTCTGCATCTTGGCGCGAAAAGCTTGCTGGTAGTTTCCGTATGCGTTCTTGTCCTCCATGCACTGGTTGCAGATGCACGCCTGCGAGACGACCATCCTGTTGCAGTCGTCGGCCTCAAAGCCACATTCGGCCCATCCGGCAGGCCTGCCGCAGATAAAGCAGTTAAGCTCTGGGACTTGCTGCTTTTCTTCTTGTTTCTTCTTTTCAGCAGTTGCAGGAGCATCGCACTTGATATGCTTGATAGCCTTTGAGCTCTTCGACCAGAGCGCATATTCGCCCTGCGGTATCTCTTTGCCGCAGGCTGCGCACTTGCCCTTATATTTAACCAATAGCCTTATCCAGTCGCCTTTCTCGCTCATTTCCTTTTCGCCTTCTCCATCTCTTTTGCTATCGACTCGCCTGTCGACTCGTCGCGAAAGTTGTCGACGGCAAATTTCACTGGGTCTATTTTGTTATCTATCAGCGTGCGAATGAAATATGGCAGCACGAGCGAGCCGCAGGCGCTCCTTGACATGTGCATTGCGGGCGCAAGGTCGCTCAGGATTTTCCTAGTCGACTGCGACCTTGCAAAGATAGGGCCCATCACCGGCCACGGCATCGAATACTGGCTGTACTTGATGCCTTTCTGGCGCGACCTTTCGTACAGCCCTATTGCTATCATCCTGCTCACATACCGGAGCAGGCTCCACTGCCTGTTCCTGCTTGCCCTGCCGACTATCATGTCCGCCTTTGAAAGCACGTCTAGCATTGCATCAAGGTCGCCGTGTTCTATATGCGAAGAGACGATGCTTGAGAAGAGCGCGGCGATCATGTCCCTGCGCCGGGCCTCCGGCGACATGACCTCGTACCGAGGGTCAGAGTAGGACGCGTCCGCCTTGGCAATGTATGCCACGGCTTCTTCTGCGCTACCGGATGTTGAAAAGTAGCCGTTGATTGCGTCTGCAATATCGACATCGACAATGTCCTTGTTTGAAACGGTGGCATAGCCGGCAACCCGCGACTGCGCGCTGTTGAGAAGCGACCGTATGTCGCCCCTGCTGTTGTAGACCACTGAAATCCTGTCGCCGGGTCCAAGCTTGGCGCCCTCGCTCTGCAGCACGTGGTCAAGAAAGAGCGTCAAAAGGCGCGGCGGCACTGGGGCAAACTCGACGGTCTTGCACACCTTGGCAAGGTCTTTTATCTTGGTCGATTTTTTGTTTGCCGCCATTATCACCGGCACCGTGGGCTCTTTCATGAGGTCAACGAGCGTGTCGAGGCCGCCTGAGTCTTCCCTGCCCGAGATACCGTCCACCTCGTCCAAAAAGAGCATTATCTTTCGCCCAAGGAGGCCAGTGTTCTGGAAGATAGGCATTATCCTTGCCTGCAGGATCTCCTTGTTGCGGGTGTCACTTGCGTTCATTTCCACAAGGTCGTAGTCAAACTGCCTTGCAAGCGCGTGCACTAGCGTAGTCTTGCCGGTGCCTGGCGGACCTACCAGCAGAAGCGGCTTGCTTCCGCTCACCCAGCCGGCTAGCCACTTGACTGCTGCTAATCTAGCGTCTTCGTTGCCGACCATCCGCTCCACCTGCCTTGGCCTGTGCTTCTCAGACCACATCATTTCATGACATCAGCTTCTCTATCTTTTGCTGGAACTCTTCGAAAGGCGCGCGGCGGACAAGCTCGTTGTACCAGTGCTGGTTGTAATGCCTGACAGTAAGAAATAGGAATTCAAGGAACGGCTTTAATTGAAAGCTTTCAGGCAGCATGTCAAGCGCAATCTTGGCTTCGTCAAGGTAGAGCTCACTCTTTGCCATCGTAAGCTCAAAGCCGCGCCTGACGTCTCCGGTGTTGATGGCAAAGTAGAGCGGCCACGACGGCACCTTGACTGCGTTGTTCTTGATGGCGTCCTCGATCTCGTTGCCGCAGCCGACGCACTCGCCGGCCTTGGCCATTCCTAAATGGAATATGTCGCCCAGCGGCCGGCGGTTGAGCGCCATATTCCTGCCAGCCGTGCCCATCACAGCCCGGTACTTTTTGTAGCACTCGGTCATGTTCTCGTCGCTTATTGACGCTGGCTTTATCTTTAATTTCACATCGATGTACTGTCCGACACGGGCGTCGCGGAACCCTTCTTCGAAGGCCTTTAGGACGGTGTCTCCTCCCTGTGCTATCTTGCTCCGGGCAATCGTAAGGATGTAGGGGTTCATGAACTTGTAGTCCTCGAGGTATTCCAGATCCTCGTCCTTGTCGACAATCCTGTCCATCGGTTCTGACAGATCGATGGCAATGATATGGCCGTCTATCACTGCGTTCCTCTTTTCCTCAGAGATACTGTTGTTAAAGTATTGGGTTGCGCCGTCAAATAGCGCGTTGAAAACTGGGAACGTCATCTTGACAAAATTTGAATTCAGTATGCGCTTGACCCTGTCGCCAAGAGCTTCAGGGCTTGACAGTCTTGCCTTGATGTCTGTCACGTTGCCTGCGGGCACAAGCTCAGGTGAGTTCACCTCCTCGGCAAACTTGCGTATCGTGCCGGCAGGGTTGTCATCGGCAGCTATCGCCTTGTGCAGCGACATGACAAAGCGATCCGCAAATCCTTGGAATTCGTTCCCTGTCTTTTCTTTGTATTGGTTGAACTGCCTGTAGCCCTTGCTCCGCAGCAACCCTTGCTTCATTATCTCCTTGCCGGCCTGCGTACCCATCAGGGCCTCCTTTGAAAAGACAGACTCGTCCTTGTTGCTCATATTATTTCTCCAGATTCTGCTACCTATGGTTAGCCAGCCATTGATAAGCGTAGTGTTGTTGTTGTTGTTGTTGTTGTTATTGGAGGCTAGGGGAGCTCTTCCCATCACGCCCTCGCATCGGACCTGCTCAGCCTAGCCCTTTTTGTAGCAGACTTGCAGCAATCGCATTTATTTTTTGTGAAGCTAGAATACAGGTTGGACGACTGGAATTACAATTCATACCATAACTGTACCAACCCGCTTTTGCAAGAAATAGACTTGGTTAATTTCATCTTCATCTGCCTTGTATATCCTTGAACAGCAGTATTATGCCGCTGCTGAGGATTATGGGATGAATCGATAAAATGAACTCGTCTACCAATCCAGCATTCAGCAGGATAGAAATGATATCCGCGCCGCCAACAAGCCAGATGTCCCTGCCCTGCGAGCGGATCAGTTTCCTTACAAATTCCGGGACATCGGAAGAGACAAACTCTGCATTTCGATCGCCTGTCCGCTTTGCATTTTGAGTAAACACGTACACACCTTTTTGTTTTGCCCTTGTACGGGTATTCGTCACAAATTCAAGGGATTGATCGTATGTTTTTCTGCCTATCAGAATTCTATCAATTGAATCGTAGAACTGCGAGTAGCCATAGTCTGCATCTGCATCCGTGAACAGCCACAGTCTATGCCCCCGTCCTCTCTGGCAATGTAGTAGCCGTCGAGGCTTGAGGCGATGAATAGCTTGACCTTTCTCATGGCTCAGGCTTGCTCCTTCATGAGTGCGGTAAAAAGAAAGAAAAAGTGTTTTTGCGGCTTTTATCTTGAAGCCATCGCGATTCTTTCTTGCTCGTTCTTTTTCTTGACGGCATGGCTTGCCATGTCATTGTTGGAAGCCAAGATTATCTCCTTGGCAAGCGCCTCCTCGATTGTTTGCGGCTTAGAGTAGGTCGACTCCCTTATGCCCTCTGCAATGAACCTAAGCGCTAGGTCCACCCTGCGCAGCGGAGCAACATCCACTGAAACGTGGTAGACTACGCCACCATACACGATGCGGGTCGTGTCTTCGTTTGGCGACGAGTTCTCTATTGCCCTCACCAAGAGCTCGACCGGGTTCTTGCCCGTTTCAAGGTGTATGATGTCAAAAGCCGTCTTGACTGTCTTGAGCGCACGGGCTTTCTTGCCACCCATCCTGCCTGTGTTCTTGGCATACTTTTTGCCAAAGTGCATCATCTTGTTTGCAAGCCTCTCCACGATGTGGACCTCAGCCTTTTTTAACCGCTGGTGCTCGTGCCTGCCAAATGTTACTGGTATGACTGCGGGCGGGAGCTTGATTACTGTCTTTAGACCAGCGTCGTTTACCTTGATCTCGCTTGTGTCCCACTTGTTGAAAAGCTGTATGTTTACCTGCTCTTTGCCACTCATCTTCTCGGCTTCTCCTTTCTTCCGTGCACAAGCTCGTTGAGCGACACTCCGTTCACCTTGAAGACCTGCCACCTAACGCCAGGGATGTCGCCCATTGCGCCACCCATCGAGCCGCCGATGCCGCCGATGATGACCTCATCATGCTCGTCAACAAAGTTGAGAGCGCCGTCCTTTGGGAGGAAGGCGGTGACCGACTTGCCGTTCTTTATCAGCTGCACCCTGACGCACTTGCGCACGGCAGAGTTGGGCTGCTTTGACTCTATTCCTACTTTTTCCAGCACTATGCCTCTTGCCTGCGGCGCGCCCTCTAGCGGGTTTGCCTTCTTGTCAAGCATAAGCATCCTTCTCTTGTAATACTTGTCTGCCCACCTGCCCCGGCTCTTCTTTGCCCTGAGCACACCGCCGGCAAACAACCCTAGTGGAGATTTACCCATTTTTTACATACTCACCTTATTGTAACTTCCCTGCTGTTCAGGGCTAACTATCAGAACATTGGATATTTGGAAGTATCGCTTCGCGAGGAGCCTAGCCTTCTCGGCGTTTCTGCCCTCCCTGCCCACGACGGCGCCCTTTTTGCGCTGGTCGACGATGACGACGGCCTGCTTTGTCCCGTCGTTCCTGTCAGACATCCTGACGTCGTTTACCATGTCGGCGTTTAGCATGTTGCGTATGAATTCGGCAGGGTCGTCTGAAAACTCGACAAGTTCCACCTTTTTCCCGACCACGTTCTGGAGCTGCTTTATCGTCGAGCCGCCTTTGCCAATTGCAAGGCCCATCTGGCCCTTATTTACGACGAAAATAACGCGCTCCATCCTGTCATCGACTATGCAGTCCCTTGCAGTGGCGCTTGTGATGCTCTGGAAAAGGGACATCAAACGCAGCTCGTCAGAAGTCAGCTTGATCTCGGTCATTTTCAGCGCAGCGTCCCTGTCATTACGTACGTTCCGTCGTCAGACGACAACAGCAACAACAATATCATCACTTGCTCAGTAAAGTCCAATTTAAGTCTTGGCGCCTTTTTTTATTTGCCCTCTTTTTCTGAGACGATTGCGTCTATTTCTTCTGCAGTCCCGCTCTTGATTGCTATTACAGTTATCCTGAAAGGCTTGTTGCAGAGCTTGCCTAGCTGCACCGAGGTGCCAGGGTATTCGTATACGGCGATGTTTGAAGCCTTGGCCTGCTCTTCCAGTTTCACCCTGTCGTCAGAAGCAACAGACTTGCTGACGATTATCAATTTCGATCCCTTGATTGACTGCAATACTTCCTTGACGCCGCTCTTGTACTTGTCGGCGGCTATAGCGTCCTTAATTACTTTTTCCAGTGCCCTCATTGTTGTTACCCTTCACCTTCATGTATAGGTCTACCATTCCGGTGCCGACAGGTACAGTGGCACCTACTATAACGTTTTCTGTCACTCCTTTCAAGGTCTCTATCTGGCCTTCAAGCGACGCTTTTGCAATTGTCGGAACGGTAATTTCAAACGCCGCTCTTGCAAGCACTGATGTCTTGGTTCCTGCAATGCCGTGCCTTCCTATCTGCTGCAAGTAGCCCTTTGACGTCATCAGGTCTGCCACTAGCATGATGTGCCTCGTGTCGACTTCCAATCCTTGCTCTTCGAGCGTGTTAGTGATTTCTTTTATCAATGCCGTCCTTGCGGCCTCGATGCCAAGTGTCTGCCATATCTCGTAGACGTTGTTTGTGGCGATTCTGGTGGTGTCCACGCCGTCAATGATCACGACTTTGGCAAGGTTCGAGCCGGCGGTCTGTATAACCCACTCATCGTCCTGCTTGACTATGGTGACGCGCTCGATGTCCGGCACTCCCTTGACCCTTGTTCCAAGGAGCTTGCTCTTGAGCGCAAGAAGCGTCTGAGCGTCGGGCTCATCTGGGATAGTTATCTTGATGTAGCCCTTGTTTTCGTTTGGCTTGACCTGGTACTTTTTCTTGGCACCTTCAAGCACTTCCATCACTTCTGCAAAAGTGCACCCGCGCTCTGCGAGCTTGACCTCTGAAAGGTGGAACGTCAGGACGCCACTATAGTCGGTCTCTGTCCTGTCGATAAGGTCGCCTATTTCCGTGAACAGGATCTCTTTTGCGACCTCAAGGGCCTTTTCCCTTGATACCCTATGTTCTTCGTCAAGGTAGATGTCCATCGTGGGCGTCACCGGCTTTTTCCTCGCGTCCACGAGCTCTATTAGCCTTGGAAGGCCGAGCGTCACGTTTCTTTCTTTTACGCCTGCAAAGTGGAATGTCCTGAGAGTCATCTGGGTTCCTGGCTCACCTATCGACTGTGCCGTCACCACGCCGACTGCCTCGCCCGGCTCTGCAAGCGCCCTGTCAATGAGGTCGAGCACCTTCTTCATGACCTTCTCGGCTCCTTCCTTGGAGAGCCTGTTCTCGAGCAGCGCCTTTTCGAGGTTGCCCTTCATCCTCGGATTGAGGTTCTCGTCATATTTGGCAATGATGTTCTTGGTGTCGTTCTCTGTAGCCTTGCGCCCTTCGTCGACAATCGATTCAGCTTCTATGAGCCTTGAAATGTTGACTGCCTCACCGTGATCGCTCTTAGCCGGGTCGATGCCGTCCTCGCCATAGAGGTACTGCACGATGTTGCCGTGCGGGTCGCGGACAGTCAGGTCGTACTCTATCTTCAGGTGCTCAAGGGCGTTGATAAGCCTCCTCTGCATGTAGCCGGACTGCTGTGTCCTGACTGCAGTGTCCACAAGGCCCTCGCGCCCACCCATCGCGTGGAAGAAGAACTCTAGCGGCGACAGCCCGTCGCGGTAGTTTGACTTGACAAAGCCCTTGGCATCGGGGCTGGCTTCCATCGGCCTGAAGTGCGAAAGTGCCCTGTTATGATAGCCCTTCTGGATCCTCTTGCCCCTTATAGACTGCTGCCCAAGGGCCGCGGTCATCTGGCCGATGTTAAGGGTTGATCCCCTTGCGCCTGTAGATGCCATTATCACGCCCGAGTTTTCGTCGGGGAATGCCCTGTCCGCAGTCCTGCCGGCCCTGTCGCGGGCGCGTGACAGCTCGTTTACGACGTACAGCTCAAGCGCTTCTTCTCCCGAAAGACCTCTTGTCAGCGGCAACGTGCCGTCGTTGTACTGCTGTATCAGCTCGTAGACCTTCTCATAGGTTTTCTGGATGATGTCACTTATCTCCTGCCTTGTCTCCGGCGAGAGCCAGAGGTCCGAGTAGCCGTAGGTAAAGCCACGGTGAGTGATGTATGTCTTGAGCATAGTAAGTATCGAGTCGAGGAACCGCCTTGCGGTTCCGGTGCCATAGTCCTTGGCAATCCTGTGGAGCACGCTGTCCGGTTCTTCTGCGCCTATCGACGCCTTGTCGATGACTCCGCTGATGAGATCACCGTTCTTGACTACGACATCCCTGCCCTCGCCTTTTGCAGCCTTGTTCCATTTCGATGTGATGATGAAGTTAAAGTCCCTTGGAAGGAAAAGCGAAAACAGCTGCTTTCCGGAATAATACAGCTTTTGCCCGTCCTTTGTTGTCACTGCTGGCTCTGGCAGCGGGCCTTCGTAGCCGCCGATCATGGCAAGGTTTGCGAATTCGTCCTTTGTCAGAGTCGAGCCGTCCCGTGTCAGCATGAACGCGCCGGTAATAAAGTCCCTGATAGCTCCGATGATTGGGCCTCCATACCTTGGCGATATCATTTGATCCTGTACGCGCATGAGGAGCGTGGCTTCCGCCCTTGCTTCCTCGCTCTGCGGCACGTGGAGGTTCATTTCGTCTCCGTCAAAGTCAGCATTGTACGGCGGGCACACTGCGGGGTGAAGCCTGAACGTGCGGTAGGGCAGCACCACGACGCTATGCGCCATTATGGACATCCTGTGGAGCGACGGCTGCCTGTTGAAAATCACGATGTCGTCGTTCGCAAGGTGGCGCTCGACGACGTAGCTTGGGGCAAGCGAGTCTGCAATGGCTTTCCTGTCGCTCACGTAGTCAAGCCTGATCTTGACGCCGTCCGGCCTTATGATGTAGTTGGCGCCAGGGTATGTGTTGGGGCCGTTAATCACGAGCTCCTTGAGCCTTTCAAGGTTCCACTGCGACACTGTCTCTGGTATTGTGAGCTTTTTCGCAACGTCCGTCGGGACGCCGACGTCCGAGATCCTCAGGTTGGGGTCTGGCGAAATTACCGTCCTGCTTGAAAAGTCGACACGCTTGCCTGAAAGCGAGCCCCTGAACCTTCCCTCCTTGCCCTTGAGCCTCTGGGTCAGCGTTTTGAGCGGCCTGCCCGACCTGTGGTGGGCCTGCGGGATGCCGGAAACTTCGTTGTCAAAGTACGTGGTGACGTGGTACTGCAATAGGTCTACCAAATCCTGTACGATGAGCGGCGGGGTTCCTGCCTCCTTGCTCTCCTTGAGGCGCTGGTTAACCCTGATGATGTCAACAAGCTTGTGGGTCAGGTCGTCTTCAGACCTGATGCCTGTTTCAAGGATGATTGACGGCCTCACGGTCACCGGGGGCACAGGCAGCACCTGCAGCACGAACCACTCGGGCCTTGCCGTTTTTGGGTCGTAGCCCAAGAGCGTAAGGTCGTCATCAGGGACATGGCTCAGCCTTTCGCGTATCGTGATTGGGAGCAGCCTATTTTCGCCGGCGTCCGTCTTTTCCACGAATATCGTCGGCTTGGTGAATATCAGATCATACTGGTCTTTGCCGCAGTGCGGGCAGACCTTGACCTTTTTCGACCGCTCGATTATCTCGTCCTTAATATTCTCAAGCGTAATGACGGCATACGCGGCTTTTGTGTCTCTTATCGACTTGTATTTTGCAAGCTCTTCTGGCTCGAGCTTGATCCTATTGCATGATCTGCACGTTATCAGGAGCAGCTTGTGTATGTCGTCCACGAATGCGATGTGGAGCACCGGCTCTGCTAGCTCGATGTGCCCAAAGTGGCCGGGGCACTTTGCTGACGTATTGCCACAGGTAGCGCACTTTTGGCCCGGCTCGAGAGTGCCTAGCCTGTTGTCCATGAGGCCTCCCTGCACCGGCATCCCGTCCTCGTCGTACGTCTCTGGCGCAGTGATTTCTGCAACAGAGAACTTGCGCACTTCAGTTGGCGACCATACGCTGAATTTTATTCCACCCAAGATTTTTGCAGATTCTTCCATCATTTTCTATCTCTACCTCCTCTACTACACCTTCTCCTTTACAAGCAGCCTGGGAGCGACGTTGAGGCTCATCATCTCCTGCAGGAGCAGCTTGAACGCGTATGCAATCACTACAGAAGATATCTTGGCCTTTTCTCCGCAGACACGACAGACGTACCTGCGCTGCTTGACGTCGTAATACGCGAGCAGCCCACACCGCTCGCAGACGTTAACTTCTGCTTTATCTGACTCTTCCAGTAGCCTGTCCTTGAGCATCATAGACGCGCCGTAGGCGATGAGACAGTCGCGCTCCATCTCTCCGAACCTGAGGCCGCCGCCGCGGGCCCTGCCCTCGGTAGGCTGCTTTGTAAGCATCTGGACCTGCCCCCTTGCGCGGCTGTGGATCTTGTCTGCGACCATGTGGTGAAGCTTTTGGTAATACACGACGCCAATATAGACGTCCGCCGGGAACTTTCTCCCCGTCCTGCCGTCGTACATCACTTCCTTGCCCGTGTACTTGAAGCCGTACTGCTCCATCGCGCCCTTGATGTCGTCCAGCTTTTCGCCAAGGAACGCCGAACCGTCGACTATTTTGCCGCGGAGGCTTGCGGCTTTGCCGCCAAGCGACTCCATGAACTGGCCGACCGTCATCCTTGACGGGAATGCGTGCGGGTTTATCATGATGTCTGGCACTATGCCTTCCTCGGTGTAAGGCAGGTCTTCTTGGCTGACCAGCATGCCCACGACCCCCTTCTGGCCGTGCCTTGAGGCAAACTTGTCTCCTATCTCAGGGATGCGCATGTCCCGGACCCTGATCTTGTACATCTTGCCGCCTTCAACCGACTGCGTGACTATTACTGTGTCGACGACGCCGTTTTCTGATGGCCTGACGCCGACTGAAGTGTCGCGCCTATATGGACCCTTTACCTCGAACTCTTTGTATTCTTCCATGAACCTTGGAGGCGAAGTCCTTCCGATCAGGATGTCGCCTCCGCTTACCACGGCCTCGTGCATGATGGCGCCGTCCTGCTCTAGTAGGCGGTACGCCTTTTCGCCGCGGTAGCCGCGAATGTTGGCGTCTGCCTGCGGCAGCTCGAAATTGTCCTTCATGCCGCCGGGGTACTGCTTGGCTTCGGCTTCGTAGATCCTGTAAAAGAACGTCCTGCCAAGGCCCCTGTCGACTGACGACTTGTTGAAAACCACTGCGTCTTCAATGTTGTAGCCTTCAAAAGGCAGCACCGCCACGACGCAGTTCTGGCCCGTCGGGCGCTCCTCCAGTCCCAAGAGGTTGATGGCCTTGGTGCTCACCACCGGCGTCTGCGGGTATAGCATGAAGTGTTGCCGGACGTAGGTGCTTGCGTTCATTAGCGGCGTAGAGAACCCGAGGCTCTGCTTTGCCATCGCGCTCTCGTAGGTGTTTCTCGGCGATTGGTTGTGCTCCGGGTATGGGATGATTGATGCACCGACGCCCAAGATTGCAGACGGGAATATCTCTAGGTGTGTGTGCTTGGGCTCTATCTTTTTCGGATCGATTGCGATGTAGCAGTTCTCCTCCTCGTTTGCGTCCGTAAGCTCGATCACGCCCATGTAGAGCAGGTCATTCCAAGAGAGGAACTTCTTTGAAACCTTCTCTATTGTTTCGTAGGTGACGAGCGGCTTGCCTTCCCTTATCACCACAAGCGGTCTGAGCACTCTGCCGGCATTGCAGCTGATGTAGAGGCGCTTTGTGGCTTTCTGGTTCTGCGAGGCGTAGAGATAGATGCCCACGTGCGACGGGATCTTGCCCGATCTCCTCATTGACCGCAGCGTGTCGGAAAGGTTTTCGCCCTTTTCGATGTAGCCGATGAGCCGGCCATCCACGAAGACGCGTGTGCCGCCTGCACGCAGGTCCTCGTCGGCTTCCTCGACGTTCTGAACGCCCAGTTCATACAATTTTTCGGTGACTTCGGCGCTCTGGACGTTGACCGAAATAATCGCAGAAAGCGCCAGGTTCTTTACAAGGCCGCAGTTAGAGCCTTCTGGAGTTTCTGCAGGGCAAATCCTGCCAAAGTGCGTCGCGTGCAGATCCCTTGCCTCAAAGTTGGGCTGGCTCCTGCTGAGTGGAGACTGTATCCTCCTCAGGTGCGAAATAGTGGACATGTAGTTTGTCCTGTCTAATAGCTGAGTCACTCCGACCCTGCCCCTGCCCCAGTTGCCGGTTGCAATGGCGTTGTTGAGCTTGTCCGACACGATGCCCGGGCGAACTGCTGCGGCGACTGCGTTAATGCCGCGCTTTTGACCTGAGCGCTCTAATTGGTACTTCATGTCCCTTATCAGATTACGGAACGCAGTCCTGAACAAGTCTGCAAGCATCTGGCCGGCGAACTTGATCACCTTGTTGCCATAGTGATCCTTATCATCAGAGTCGATCCAGCCAAGCTTTAGCTCGACTAGCTTGCACGCTGCCTCGCCAAGAAACAGCGCTTTTTCGTGCCTGTTGTCAGGGTTCTTGCCGATATGGGGAAGAAGTCCCCAGTCAAGCAATGTCTCGGCCCTCTTGATCTGGAATTCTTCAAGCATGCCGGGCGCAATTCTCTTGCTAATGTAAACAATAGCGTCCCTGCTCGTGTTGACGTCGCCGGCCTTTTCAAACGAAGGCTCGAGCTCGTCTTGGATGGTGTCGTTCAGCGAAACGGAATCGGCGATGTCCTTGTCCGATTCTAGCCCAAGTGCCCTTACCAGGGTGATAAGCGGTATGTCCACCGGCGAGCCGGGGATCTTGGTCACTATCGAGCCGTCCGGCCTCATGACCAGCTCGAGCTTGGCCCTGTAGCCAACTATTGAAGAATACACCTTGGCCTTATACAGCATGGTGCCTGTCGTTTCCTCGGCGTCTACAATTATCTTGTTGTAGGACAGGTCTTCAAGCCCCACTATGACGCGCTCTGAGCCGTTGATAATGAAATAGCCACCTGGGTCCCTTGGGTCCTCGCCAAATTCCACGAGCTTGGACTCAGGCAGGTTATGTAGGATGCACGTGTTGGACTTGACCATCACCGGCATGTCGCCAATGTGGATAAAGCGTGATTCCAAGATCTTGCCGTCCTCCACCACGCTGCATTCTAACATCACCGGCGACGCGTACGTCAGGTTGCGGAGCCTTGCTTCCATCGGCGCGACATGAGTTATCGATCCGTCAAGCTCCATTATCCTTGGCTGCTGGAGCTTTATCTTGCCCAGCTTTATCTTGTACGGGTACTCGGCAGTTTCTATTTCAATTTCGCCAACTTCGTCAATAATGCTCTGAAGCCCGCGCTCCATGAACTCGTTGTAAGAGTTGAGGTGCTGCCTTGCAACGCCTTCCCTTCTCAAAATGTCATTAATAATTGGCCACATTTCGATAGAATGCTCTATCATTGCTCGTACTCAACCCTCTACGACGAATCGGTAATATACACTTTCACCCGCAGTCGGGCTCTTTCTTGTTATCTTGATAATATCGCCGGGTCTCACGTCAAGGTCCTCGATTGCCTTGTCGCTTATCATGATGTACGGCAGCTGACTGGGCTTTGTGTTGTACTTTTTCAAGATTTCTTCAGCCTCCTTTCTAGGCAGGATTTCGTGCTTGGGCTGGTAAATGTGGTTCGTTATCTTGACTACTTTCTTTTCAGACAATTGAACGCGCCTCCAAACAGGAAAATAGCTTGTGCTCGAGAGAAGACATCATAAGTCAAATTTAATGAATATCGGGTGAGTATATATAAGTATTTGCAATTTATCGTTTGCAAAATTCATTTTCTTTTGAAAAGTGAGACGCGATATTTAATCGGGTTACTTGAAGTGAACTAACGCGTTAGAGTTTATTCACAAAAAGGATAAAAAATAGTAATGGAAATATAGCCGTGGTAGGTATGCATGAGGGATAATGGACTATAAAGCATATGCACTAATGGCAATATTACTGGCATCAGTTGCATCAGTTGCACTGGTCGGTACTGCGAATGCACAAGCACTGACGGTAGAGACTGGGCAGCCAAGCTACGCAGCAGGCGACACCATCGAGGTATCTGGAGAAGTCGGGACTGTACAGGCTGGCCTGCCTGTATTGATCCGGGTATTCAACCCTAATGATGCCCTCGCCAGAACTGATCAGATAACTCCGGTCGCAGATGGATCATATACTTATTCATTTCCGGCTGGAGGCCCTCTGATGGGCGTTAGTGGAGAATACAGAGCAGCAGTAACATACAGGAACAACACAGAAGAGACGGCATTCAACTTTATTACATCTGAAGGAGGACAGATATGGAGAACAATCACAGTAGAGATAGCAGGAAGAGAACACCCAATCAGGTACCAGATCAACGGCGGAACACTTACAAACATGACAGCTGACCCAGAGACTGCGACACTGACTGCAACGATAAATTCGACAGCTCCTGGAGCACTCGTTGTCGAGCTTCCAAGAAGCATGATCCAGTCACTTTCTGAAGTTGGCGCTCCAACAGGAGGCAACGACACAGACTTTGAAGCCTTTGTCGACACCGAAGGCGGAATCTTTGATGAAACAATGACAAATAGGACAGTAAGAGAGCTGACAATCCCCTTTGAGCAGGGCGCAGAAGAAATCGAAATCGTCGGAACATGGGTAGTGCCAGAGTTCGGCGCAATAGCTGCAATCATCCTTGCGATCGCAATTGTCGGAATCATCGTAGCAACCACAAGATACAGCAAGTTCAGCAGCTTCCTGCCGAGGCACTAAGCCTCTCCTCTTCTCTTTCCTTTCTTTTCCTTTTTTGTTTTTATTATTTAGATACAACAATAACCCACCGCAAGGTATCGTTTTTAAAAATGGGGCCTTCGGAGGGATTTGAACCCTCCTCAAGCGGTCTCTGCCGAAAATTTTGGAAAACGGCCACAGCCGCCTATACTAACCAGGCTATACTACGAAGGCCAGCCAGAAAATTTGCAACTGCTACAGTATATAATCGTTCGATTACCTACCGGACAGGATGCCTATTCTGACGGTTTCAACGCCCACGCCTTCTAGCCGCTTCGCAAGACCATTGAGACCTATAGAGTCGCCTGCCAAGTGCCCAAGCACCACCAGGTTGCCCTTCAGCTTGTCCTCCTTCATCTTTGTCAGGTCGCCATAGTCCACATGCAGGTAAATGACTGTGGAAATGCCGTGCTCGAAATATGCACGCGCCACAGGGTAGCCGCCGTTGGTGCCTGCCGCGATTACAAGAGCCCAGCGGCCGGCTTTGTTTTTCCCGCTTCCAAACCTCACTTGCACCTTTGTTTCCGCGTTTCTGAATTCTGGTATCCTGCTGACCGACCTGACAATATCAGACACATATTCCGTCCTGTTGCCGGACTTGATGCTCTGCAGTATGATCTGCCTCATATATTCGTCGCAGGGCTGGTGTATGTTGACAAGCGGCATGCCCATCGCCCTGGCGGCACCTACCACGTCGCTGTAAATATCGGCATGGCTCCTTGTCTCAACTCGCTCTTTTAATTTCCGGACAGCCTGCCGGGCAACTCTCTCTGGCACGCCGTGCTCGACCATGTACTCGACGTGCCTGTCAAACACTTTGTAAAGGTTCACAGCAGCAACGCCTATCGGGTGGTGTGCGATCACGGCGTCGCACCTCAAGCTTTTTGCAAGCATCAGCTCTGCCGTGCCTACGTCTATTGCTATCAATACTTTCTTGATGTTCTTGCCTTTTACGTGCACCGCGCTGTCTGCCGGCATTTTTTTCCAACCGGCAAGCTCCAGTCCGATTTTCATTATCTCCTCTGTGTCGACTGGTGTCATAGCCACTCTGCTAGAATGCAGTGCAAAATTTAAATCTGATCTGGCTGCTTTTCAAACCAAAATATGAGCTGCTCCGATGAGCACGTTTCGCACTCGACAGGCGACCTTATACAGATAACGCCCCAGCTCAAGGCTAGGCTGCAAAAGGCAAAGTACGGTGTCTACAACCACTCAGCCGTCGAGCTGTGCCACTGGACGAAAAAGTCGTTTGCAAACGAGGGCAGCAGCTGCTACAAGCACAAGTTCTACGGCATTTCGACGCACCAGTGCATGGAGATGACACCCACTGCGATGAACTGCGAGAACAGGTGCATCTACTGTTGGCGCCCCACAGAATTTTATGATACGCTACAGATGCCAGAAGAGCTCGTGGACGAGCCGGATGTCATAGTCGAGCAGCTGATGGCCGAGCGCAAAAAGCTGATAAACGGCTTTTATGGCAATCCCAAGAATGACAAGAAAAAACTGGACGAGTCGCTCCTGCCGGCGCACTATGCTATTTCTCTGTCAGGCGAGCCCACAATGTACCCCAAGCTGCCGCAGCTGATAAAATACCTCAGGTCCCTCAAGGCAACAAAATCGATATTCCTTGTCACCAACGGCCAAGAGCCGGACATGCTCCGGAGGCTTGCCGCGGAGGATGCACTGCCGACCCAGATTTACCTGTCAACTAATGCATCGGACAAAAAGATGTTTTACCAGATAAATCGGCCCCGCCACAGAGACGCGTGGGAGCGCTGGTGGGACAGCCTGCGGTTCCTTGCGACCGTCAACACGAGGACGGTGCTCCGGATGACCATGATAAGGGGCTACAACGACTGTGCCGCCGACTTTGCTGGCGAGTTTGCAGAGATGATGGCGCATGGCAACCCGCACTTTATCGAGATCAAGTCGTACATGCACATCGGCATGTCGACTCAGCGGCTGGAGCAGGAACACATGCTCGAAATGCACGAGGTGAGGTACTTTGCAAACAGCCTGTGCGAAAAGATGCCCTCGTTCAGGGTAATGGACGAGAGCGAGATTTCAAGGATAGTAGTGCTCCAGAACCAAGAACGCTATGTCGACAGGTGGATAAAGGAATATTTGCAATAATAGAGGCTTGCTCTAGAGCAGAATTGCAGAATCGACCAATTTACCAGCC
>DAINRX010000003.1:9725-14005 GCA_036741635.1 Nitrososphaera sp. | reverse complement strand
TCATAGCCCCAGCCGCCCTCTGTTATCCTGTCAGATATCCTGCCGGCGACCCTGCCCTCCGATATTGAAAGCGTCCTGCCGTCAAAGAACGCTATCAGCGACCGAAAGTGCGCCAACCTGTCCTTAGAGCCGACGAGCAGCTTCAGGATCCCTTCGTTGCCTATTGTATTGAACGCGTGTGACGAATATTGGCCAGGGAACCCTTTCAGGGCATCGACGTAAAGCCCATCGTCCTCTACTATCACTGGCCTTCTACCCACTTTTGCAAACGCACTTTTGGCCTTTTCCTTTGCAATCTCTTCAAGCGAGTCGGACTGGATCTCAATAAGCTCTACCTGCGCGAAATCAACTGAGATGCCGTGTGTCGATAGGATGGACTGCACTTCGCGGTACTTGTTCTGGTTGGTGCTTGCAAAGGTTACTGCCAATGTTGTATGGAACAGGCGGCAGGCTTTTTTTATCTTTATATGCCCTCAGGTTAGGTTACCCTTGCATACCTTCCGCGCTGCTCTATCTGCCTGACGTTTTCCAAGATTTTATCTGTCTTTTTCTTACCGGCGACGCTCCCATATCCTTCCACAAAGCGCAGAAAAGCCTTCCTGACTGTGATGTGCGCGCTCGTAAACACTTCCTTTATCAGCCGGATGTCGGTCGCCATGTCCTCTGTGCGCTCTGAATAGTAGGCAAGCCCAAAGTCCAGCAGGACGAACTTGTCATCGCCCATTATAAAATTCGAAGTCGTCAGGTCGCCGTGGATAATATTGCTTGCGTGCAAGAGCGCGGCATAGCGCCCCATCTCGTAGCAAAGGTCTGGCGTCAGCGCGTCCCTGACATTTTCGCCTTTTACAAGCTCCATTATTATTTCGGCGTTGACTGGGTCGACAAAATAGACAAAAGGCGACATGATGCCCGCGGCTTTTGCAGCAGAGATAAAGTTTGCTTCATGTATCGTGCGGTGCTTCCTGATAGTTGCATCAAGTGTCTGATGACGGTATGGCTTGGGCGAGCGCACTTTGGAGATCGCCTTCTTGCCACCCCACTCAATGATATAGATGTCGGCCTCTGCGCCCCTCTTTACTAGCGTTGCCAGCGGCTGCTGCAATAGTAATATAGCCTCTGCTATGGAGATAAAAACGTGGTGAGCTTTGAGCCGGCGCCCGGCGAAAGGATAGTCCTCGACGAGGACTGCGCAGAGGACAAGCTGAAGAGCGGCATACTGGTTCTGACCGACCGGAGGCTTGTGTTCCAAAAGACTCAGGGCAGGATGGCAACTCTGTCAAAAAAAGAGGGCGAGATCGCGCTCGACATACCGCTTGACAAGATAACGTCAGTGAGGGCGGAGGGGTTCCTCGTGAAAAAGCTCGTGGTTGTTGCGGATGATCAAACGTACAAGTTTGGCGTCTATAGCAACGGCAAGTGGGAGCGCCAGATAAAGCAGCTGCTCAATAAGGGCGGCGCCAGCTGACGTCCACAGTGTCAAGCCGCCAGGACTGCTGGACAAACGATTCTTCTATTTTCACCCGCTTTTTCGTCGACCCGTACCCCTGCAGCGCGGTCCATGAGATCTGGGCGCCGTTGTCGCCTGCGAACTTGATCGGGCATACAAACAGCTTGGCCCTCTGCCTGCTGCACGCGACTTCAAGCATCCCGGCAAGCCTCTTGTTTGCGGCAACGCCCCCGACTATCATCATCTCTTGCTTGCCGGTGAACGAGAGCGCCCGCTCGACGGCTTCTGCCAGCATCGCAAACGCAGTCTCTTGCAGCGAGTAACAGGCGTCTTCCGCACTGGTTTTTTGCTCCTGCGTAAGCCTGATGGCTGCGGTGAGCAAGCCCGAAAACGACACGTCGTTTCCCTTGACGATGTATGGCAACTGTACATACTGCCCGGACGACTGACCAGCCAATTGCTCTATCCGGCCGCCGCACGGCGATGCAAAGCCAAGAGCGCGCCCGAACTGGTCAAGCAATTGCCCGACAGTAATGTCGAGTGTTTCGCCAAAGACGCGCCATCGGCCATGCGAAAACGCGAGTATCATGGTGTGGCCGCCTGACACTAGCAGGACCAGCGGGTCAGAGGCGCCAGTGAGCATCGCCCCAAGCTCGAGGTGCCCCAGCGCGTGGTTAACAGGCACGAGTGGCTTTTTGTAAAACCCGGCAACAGTCCTTGCCACCACTGCGCCGACGCGAAGGCACGGCCCCAAGCCCGGCCCGGCCGAGTAGCCGATAATGTCGATCTCTTTCATGGACACGCCGGCAGAGTCAAGCGCCTGCTTTAGCACATCTGCAGATACCTCCACATGATGCCTCGACGCCTCCCTCGGATGTATGCCGCTTCCCTCTGGCGCCTTGTAGACGTCGCGGGCATCAGAGAGCACCTTGCCTGACGAGTCGACTACAGAGCAGCCAAATGTGTGGGCGGTGCTTTCGATCCCAAGGCAGAGCATTGCTGTTATTATCATCCCCTGCTTGCCGCAGACACTATTTTAATCACATCTCCACTCTTTAGCTTGTGGTCGGCGCCGATCCTCTGCTTGCTCCTTGCATTGACCGCATACAGAAAGCCTTTTGCAAGGTCTGCGTGCACCGTTTCAGCAAGGTCCTTGGCAGTCGAGCCTTCCGGCAATAACCTGACATCTGGCAGGACGTTTCCCTTCTTGTCTGATAGCTTGAACTCGTCTTCTACTGGATAGACTGCAACCATGCGCAATAGTTTGAAGCAGGCGATGTTGATAGCTTCCTGAACACCGGTCGAGCCGTATTTTTCCATCAGCGTCCTTACGATGTCAAGCGCCTTTTGCTGTTGCTCGTTCAGCGCGACGCTCGGCTTGACCTCAAACGAGCTGTCGCCCGGCAAATAGTGCAACACGCCCTTCTTTGATGCTTTTCGCAAAAGCGCCTCAGCTTCCGAAGCGCAGGAGACTACTTCAAGGCCGCCCGCCTTCATTTTCTCGATATTGGATTCTGCCGCCGGCAGGTCGGCCTTGTTTGCCGCAATCACGAACGGCTTGGCTTTTGTCCGCAGCACTTTGCAAAACGCAAGGATGTCCTCCTCGCTCCACAGGACCGGCTTTTTGATAGCAAGGCCGGACGCGTGCACTGCAGCTGCAATAGCCGGCTCGCTTATGGCAAGCCCCGACAGCCTCTTGGCAAGCATCTGCTCCAACTTTTGGCCTTGGCTTTCGACTTCCCTTGCAGTCTTGCCCCAGTCCCTGCCGATGATCGAAGCGAGCCAGAGGTCGAATTCTTCTTCTACAAACTGGATGTCAAACATCGGGTCGCCAGTTCCAGAGGGAACTGGTCTGCCGTTGCTGTCAGTCGAGCCGGAGGCATCCACGATGTGGATGAGGGCGTCTGCCTGCCTCGCGTCGTCTAGGAACTTGTTGCCAACACCCTTGCCGGCATGCGCGCCCGGCACTAGGCCGGCTATGTCTACCAGCTTGATAGGGATGAACCTGTTGCCGTCGATGCACATCGAATGCACGGGGTTGTCCTGCACGCCAAACTCCCGGCAGACGCACTTGACCCTAGCATAGGCGACGCCGACGTTGGGCTCTATTGTGGTAAAGGGATAGTTTGCTGCAGGTACGGCAAGCTCGGTGGCCGCGTTAAAGAACGTGGACTTGCCCACGTTCGCCTTGCCTATCAAGCCTATAATCATGATGAGGAGCTACGCTTGACTTCGTCCAGCCCGCATTAATGTCTTTCAAGTCTTAACGATACAAGCAAGATTTGAAAGGTATGCAAAAAACGTAAACTTCTATCAACCATGACAAATAATTACAACGCTAGCATCTTTTTGAACTTTTGTCCAAATGCATCCATCCTTAATTCTTCGTCAAATGTGCATTTTGAATTACAAATTGCCCTACTTGAAAATCCTGACCTAGCTTCCAAGATACTCGATGAAACCCTGTGACTCGACAATAGACCCCGATATTCGATAGTGTATGAAAATCGAAGAAAAAACCCCAAATACTTGACAGAACTAGCTGGGATAAAGCTTGACTTTAAGGAAAATAGGATCGAATCGCTAATTAGACTATAGCTGCCACTAAGGAAAATGCACAAAAACATACAAAAAAAGCCAACATGAGAATGGCAGAATGCAGGTCATGGCTGGCAGATATGGATCAATACTGCTCATAGTCATCTTGGTATTTGCGACGTTATTCTTGATGCTATATATATGCATCTGAGAGCATTCGAGCTTAATACCCACAGCTCCAAAACTGACAGAAGATCAAGTCATAAATATAATGAAGACAGACATTCAAAGAAGA
>DAINRX010000003.1:6516-9625 GCA_036741635.1 Nitrososphaera sp. | reverse complement strand
GACATTATCTGGTCATATATTGGTGATGTCTATCCTGAATTAAGACGTAATTAGCCATAATAAGCTATCAGTCGATTTCCAAGAGGACATCAAGTCATCTGATTTCCCATCAGAACTTCTTCTTCTTCTCAATACCTTTAATAAAATCCTGTACGATAATTTTTTGCAAAGTTGATTAAAGAGGCCGTGCATCTTATCAAAAAGCTCGGGCTTGAAAAGCACCCCGAGGGCGGCTACTTCAAGCAAACCTACAAGTCTGACGTGATGATAGATGTTGCAGGTTACGGCGGGCCGCGCCACGCGGCAACTGCGATCTATTACATGCTTGCCAGCGGCCAGTTTTCAGCTTTCCACAGGATGAAGTCGGACGAGATCTGGCACTACTATGCAGGAGGCTCGATCATTATCCACGTGATTGACGAAGGCGGAAAACTAGCTAGGATAAAGCTTGGAAAGGGCAAAGGCGAAACGCCGCAGGCTGTGATCAGGGCAGGCACATGGTTTGCCGCATCACTTGCCAAAGGTTCTTACTGCCTTATTGGCTGCACTGTGTCGCCGGGGTTTGACTACCGCGACTGGGAGCTGGCAAAAAGAGACGAGTTAATCAAATCGTACCCACAACATAGGGCAATCATTGAGAAGCACGCTCGTTAGCCACCATTGTTTAATAGTCCCTGCTTTCAAACCTCGTCATATTGTCTAGGCAGGCGGCAGTTTGCATCGTAAGCGGAGGGCTTGACTCGGTGTGCTATGCCGCTTCGCTTGCCAAGAATTACGACATTTACATGATCACGTTTGCGTACGCCCAGCGCGCCAAGAGGGAGATCGAACGGGCGCGGTATTTCGCCAAGATCTTGAAGGTCAAGGATCACAAAATAGTCGACATAAGCTTCATGAAGTCGCTCTACGGCAAGAGCAATGCGCTGACTGACAGCAGGCAAAAGCTGTCAGAAGGCTTTGAGCAAAACCTAGTGGTGCCAGTGCGAAATGCCGTCTTTATCACAATAGCAACTGCATGGGCGATGAGCATCAACGCCAACGTAGTGGCGTACGGCGCGCACACGGGGGATATCCCCCACTACCCGGACTGCCGGCCGGCGTTCGTCAGGGCGATAGGTGAGGCCCTCAACATGGCCGAGTCAGACAGTATCACCGCCGGCCTGCGGCACGGGATAGCAGTGATGTCGCCGGCCATCGAGCACGTCGACAAGTCTGCGCTCCTAAAGACAGGCTACAAGATCTTGGGCAACAGGATATTCCGGACATGGAGCTGCTACTCTGACGGCGTCATGGCGGGCAACGGCTATTATATCCATTGCGGGCGGTGCGAATCGTGTATAAATAGGAAAGGCGCATTTACCACCGCACAAATAGAGGACAAGACGCGTTATGCGACAGAAAGCGGCGGCAAGCGCAAAAAGGGTAAAGCTTAGCGAGATATTCACGAGCATCGAGGGAGAGGGCATATTCTTTGGCACCAAGACGATGTTTGTGAGGCTGGCAGGCTGCCCCTTAAAGTGCCACTGGTGCGACACCCCTTACGCGCTCCCGATGGACAGCGGCGCCGATCACTCCATTGACAAAGTAAAGGAGCTCATTTCAAGCGACCTCCAGCCAAACACCTATAAGGTCAATTTCACCGGAGGCGAGCCGCTGGTGCAACACGAAGCTGTGATAGAGCTTGCCAAGTTTGTCAGGCAGGAAAAAGGATTGCGCACGTATCTCGAGTCTGCCTGCTACGACTCTGCCAAGTTTGCCAAGATGCTGCCCCACATTGACATCTGCAAGATAGAGTTCAAGCTAAAGGACTCAAAAGTAGTGGATGAAAAGCACTATGGCAACTTGCTAAAGAACGAGCTTGAGTGCCTAAAGCTGGCTGTCAGCAGCGGCAAAATGACCTACATCAAAGTAGTAGTAACAAATTCGTCAAGCCTTAAAGAATTCAAGGAGCTGGTACATGGGGTGTTCAGCTTGGCGAGGCCAGCTGAGATAGCAGGATTTATAATACAGCCAAGTTACAAAGTAGATGAGCCAACATTGGAGAGGCTTTTTGGCTTTTATGACGCGGTCTATCCCCTGTACAGCGAAGTTCGCGTCGTGCCACAGCTACATAAGACAATAGGAATCAGGTAACAAGCAAGAAATGACGACAGTAGACAAGGCAACAATGAACAAGAAAAAGATAGCCAAGCTGGTCAGAGAGCTTTTGATAGAGCTGGGCGAGAACCCGGACAGAGAAGGGCTTGCAGGCACCCCAAGCAGAATAGCCGATATGTACGAGGAGATTTTCGGCGGCTACAGGATGAACGCCGAGCTTGACATTAGCTTCAGCGAAGAAACTGACGCAATTATTGCAAAGGATATCCAGTTCTACAGCATGTGCGAGCACCACATGCTGCCGTTCTTTGGCAAGATCCACGTGGCGTACGTGCCCTCTGGCAAGGTGTTTGGCGTGTCAAAGCTGGTAAGGCTTGTTGAAAAGTATTCGCGCAGGCTCCAAATACAGGAGAGGCTCACAAAGCAGATAGCCGACGAGCTTCTCAGGATGGGAGTAAAAGGGGCGCTGGTCATTGCCGAAGGCGAGCACCTTTGCATGAAGATGCGCGGCGTCCGGAACAACAGCTCGATAACGACTATAGCTCACCGCGGCATAATGGACCAGAGGGAAGTGCGCGAGCACGTGCTTGCTCTTATCTACAGCCCCAAGTCCGAGATCGGCTCGGTCTAGCTAGCTTCAGTAGCCTCGGTCTCTGCCACTTCAATTTCTGTTTCTTCAGAGTCTTTTTCTTCTTGAGAGGAAGGGCAGGTGACGGCGTGTGTGTGTACTTGCCATCATTCATCTCTATTATCTGCGGCATGTAGAGGAAAAGCCAATAATAACCCCACTCTGCTTATCGCCACGGCTGCAGTATAGCCGACAAGCCTATAAGTCTGGTCGCCGGTGCTGGCCACATCTGTATGAAGCTGAGGACTATGACAAACGCCAGTGGGGTTCTGCATGCCGTCCACGCCCACTCTTTTATCCTGAAGGACATTGCGGCCATTCTGACAAGCGCAAGCCCGGCCGGCAGAGAACTGCCATGCCCGCGACCGTCGTCACCATTGTAGC
>DAINRX010000003.1:0-6416 GCA_036741635.1 Nitrososphaera sp. | reverse complement strand
AGGGTCGTGACGACCCGCTCTGCCATGTCACCGCCACAGTCTGGACACCGAAACATACGCACTATGTATAGATGGTGGCAGGAATGATATTTAATGGATGAACGTACGAAAGTGTTGCAATGCAGCCAACAGCAGCGCAAAGATATAATCGCTATAAGACATGAAATGCAGCAGCCCTCATCGGCTTGTCGTTTCAGCTAGCCAAAGTTCACGGGATACCTGTACGGCTGCACTTTACGCTAGTCATCGTGTTCTTTTTGATTGCATGGACTCTAGCAAGCAGTTTTATGCCGCAATACTTTCCCAACCTTACCACTGCGCAATACTGGATAATGGGCGCGGCAGGAGCCGTCATCTTGTTCGTCTCGGTATTCCTCCACGAATTGATGCACTCGGTTGTGGCCATGAGATATGGGATGAAGGTCAGGCAAATCGTTCTGTTTATCTTTGGCGGCGTGTCTGACATATCCGAGGATACCAAGGACTTTAGAAAGGAGTTCAATATCGCCATAGCAGGGCCGGCTGCCAGCTTTGCAATCGCCGCTGTGCTGGCAGCGCTATGGTGGTCCCTGTCCTGGATAATAGAGGATGATGGTGTTGCAGCAGGCGGAATGCAGGCGGCAGGACAGGTCGTACAGGGCGTGCTGCTTTATGGCGCAATAACCAACGCGCTGCTCGGCGCGTTCAACCTCATACCAGCGTTTCCGCTGGACGGCGGTAGGATACTGCGCGCTGGCCTTGTCAGGTGGAAAAAGAGCTATGACGAAGCGACCAAGATAGCGGCCAGAGTCGGGATAGCGATATCGTACGGCTTTATGGGCATTGGCTTTCTGGCCATGATCACCGGCGCGTTTATCAGCGGCGTCTGGATACTGCTTATAGGATGGTTTCTAAACAGCGGCGCGCAATCCTACCTTGCCCAGCACGAGCTGACAACGATGCTGGCAGGCGTGCGCCTCAGGGACATCATGAACACGAGAATCATAGCAGTGCCGCGCGACACCACGGTAGATGAGCTGCTAAAGAACTACTTTAGCGCCTACATGAAAAGCTCGTTCCCAGTGGTGGATTGTGACGACGGACGCCGGCGGCTTGCTGGGATGGTCACACTGAAAATGGCTCTTGACATCCCTGATAACAGAAGGCAGCGGACAAGGACAGAAGAGGTGATGATCCCGGCAGGCGATCTGGTGGTGATGCAACCGGACAGGAAGGCAGATGAAGCGCTTATGCAGATGACGCGAACCCATACTGGCAAGGTGTTTGTATGCGATGTGGAGGGAACGCTGCTTGGTTTGGTAAGCAAGACAGACATCATGAACGTGGCAGGCGAGAGGCAGGATTACCAGAAAGAGATCCAAGGCCGCGGTGATGTGGCAGAAGAAGAAGAAGAAGAACGGCGGCGGCGCAAGCCTGCAGCGGCGACCGATTCAACAACCGAAGCGGCATGATGGGGAGGAGACTCCCCCTACTACTATAGTAATACACTAGCAGTGTATGTGTTGTTGTTTTTATCCTGTATATACGTCTCTTCTCCCTCTCTCTACAACGCATCACGAAACCTGTATAGCCGTTGTAGTGCAAGCAGCGTCATGCCAGATGAGCTTGAAAAGGTGGCGTCAGACTTTATCTGCCATGTCTGTGGCGCCATCTTTACGACCGAGCAGGACAGGAGGCAGCACCTGGAAAAAGAGATGCACTACGCCACTTCAAAAAAGGACGCGGAAATAGCAAAGGAGCAGACCGAGCTGAGCGAAAAGCACAGGCAGCCGTACGAGTCTCCGTAGCAGTGTCGTCAGTTTTATAACGGATCTATATATTCAAAGAAAAAATCTTTCTTTGAAAGTTAATAATTAGATTAGACTAAACTAAATTTGCTTTATATACTCTGACAATAACCCCGGTCGTCCAAATTTTAGATCTAAAAACATCGTGCTAGTTTCGAATTATATGCAACTTACATGTCTGAAGAATAATGTTCCGACAGATTGATCCGCTCAAGTTCGCTGAATTACCCGCCTTGACATTGTAGCAGAAGCGTTGAAAGCTCAGTTATCAAAGCACCTGTAGACTACGACGACGGCAGAGCAGATTGCTTGCGTATACCAGAATGAAGGTGCCGACAATTTCTACCAGATACTATTATACTATCTTCGTCTTCTTGACATCAAAACGGCCCTCCGCGTGCTCCCACATGTAATCGAAAAGGTCGCTGCACCACTCGCAAAACGCCGGGTCACTCCCGATGAAAAGCGCGCCCATGTCTACTTCGCCTTTCATATTTGAGAACATAACTGCTGCGGCCTGATCGTCCGCTATGTACAGCGCAACATCTACCTTTTCTGTCATTCTGACCTTCATCTTTTCATTGACGCCCAGTCTTCCCATGGTCTTTATGATCGATTCAACGATCTCTTTGGGGAAGATGGTGTTGCGCCCTACTATGCTGAACACATCGACGCCGTGCATTGACAGTTCAATAAGGATGCTGCCTTCCTCCGCCCATGCCTGCGAGACAATTATTTTTAGCTGCCTTTTCGCGCCGGATTCCAGCTTCTTCAGCCTTTCTAGAACTGGCGCGATGCTGCTTACAAGCTCGCAATTCTGCAGGGCTCCAATCCTCTGCACGAATTTTTCCGGCAGGCTGCCCAGAGTATGATCTTCAAAGAACCTGCTGTGCTTTTTCATGAAGAGAAAGTACGAGATCTGCTTTATCACTATCCTACCGTATTCGGTCAGCTGGAATAAGCTGTCGTCCCTCCTGACAAGACCGGCTTCCGCAAGCCTGCTGACGTTTCTGTGAACGTCCTGAACAGTTGTATCAAGCTCCCTTGCAAGTGAGCTTAACTTGGCCGGCTTTTTGCTAAGCGACACCAGTATAGAACACCTCAATTCGCTAGCCAGCTCCATGAACAGATCGGACGCCAGCGTATGCCTATCTGGAGAATCGTCCACAAGAAAATAATACGAGAGCAATAATTAAGATTTTCACCAAAACTGTGAAAATTCAACAAACCTGCTAAAGTTGAGCGCCTTTGTTGAACTAAGGATATCAGAATACCGCCTGCATACTATAGCCATGTCTGAAACAATAGAAATTCGGAACCAGTTTGAACAGCTGCAAAAGGGGTACAAGCAGTACCTCCCTAAGGTTGACCCGGGCCTTGTGCACGACCTTTTGCTACGCCAAATGGAGAACCCTGATGTCGTGCCGATGTATATGCTCGAGGTGTTCACCAAGCCGGGCCTGAACACCGAGGAGGTCAGGAGCTACATTATCGGCAAGACCGGCATGAGCCCCGCGATATATGACAACGGCACCCACTACGTGACGAACCAAAAGCTCACACTGGACATCCTCAAGGAGATATCAGACTCGGACGACGTGATAGAGGTGACAGGCGAATACACAGGCGGCCTTGGGAGCTGGGGCGCTTCCCACGAACATGGCGACGGGCACTTTCCTGCCGAAAGGAGGGCGGCCTCGCCAAAGGCAACAGTAGCTGCCGACGCGCCAAATGACAAAGTCGCAGAAGTGGTTGAAAGGAAGGTGGACAAAAACGACTATAGAATCGCGGCCTACACTGCTGCAGGAATAGTCGGCGCGATAGCCCTTGCAGGCTTCATAATCAGTGGCGGGTTCCTGCCTAATGCCAACAACAACCCTGCTGTTGCCGGTGCATTAACCGAGCCGGCGGCCCTGCATGGCACTGTGACAGGACCCGGGGGCCTGCCTGCAGTCGGTGCCACTGTAGTGGCTGCAGAGCAGACATCGGGATTCACGACAAACGCATTTGTGTCAATCAATGGCGGGTACTACCTTGATGTGCAGCCGGGCAACTACATCGTGATGGTTGCATACCCCGATGGAACCAACCAAGTCGTAAGCGACTTTGAGGTAGCAAGGGGCTCAGACCATGAGCTCAACTTTAGCTACTGATCCTCTTTTCTTTTTTAAAATCAGTGTCCTTTAATTTTTATATCCAGTAATGCTGTCGATTGCTATATGAGCTCTGTTGGAGTTGAATACTATAACAGGAAATTTGGCGATGACAGGTCTGCAGCATTCATCCATCTGGTGAGAGAAATAGGCGAGATAGCCTTTGCGATGGAAAAGAACAACGTAGAGCACGCCAAGATGGAGATCACCGAGTCAGCGGCCCTGCTTTACTACTTGGCTTCAAAGTACGGCCTTGACTTGGACGCCAACATGAAGGTTGTTTACGCCAAAAAGCTGGAAACCCTCAAATCCGCGCCGCCAAAAGCATGACCACCATCACGCTCCGTGATGACCTCGACGCAATAACCTTGATCCTGAACGAGACTTTCAGGATCGAGCCGTTCAAGCGCGACTACGATCAGGCGTTTGGCAGGATAGCCGACATCCTCTACCGCTACGGCATGGCAGAAAAGCCGCGCAACCTGCGCTTTCGGTTCATCCTGTGCATGCAGGAGTTCTTTGACGGCATACCACAGGATCAGTGGCGCGTTAAGGACCCGGCATTTGTGAAGCAGTCTGAGGATTTTGCGGTGGCGAAATTCCGCGATTGGATAATCGAGCAAATCACCTAGACTTTTTGCTCTTGGCGATCCACTGCTCGTACATCTTTACAAGCTCGTCAACGTCGGCGCTGTTCTCCGAGTATGAGAGAATGACTGCAAACCTGCCCTTGCCGTCATGCCCCCTTGCGTAGTAACCCCAGAATGTATCCGGCAGCCTCTCAAAATTCGACCTACTGTTTGCCACAGCCCTGAGGTTCTTGGCAACCGTATCTACAACCCTGGCGGCGTCGTCAGCCTCTATCATGACAATCCTGCTAGCACCATGTGTCATTTAAAACTAGTAGTACAGGCAGGCGTTCAAATACCATCAGCGCGTAATGATAATAGTAGTAGTATGCTTCGGGCAAGGTGCGGCCATTTCGTCTCAAAGTCGTACGCAGAGACGCATCACGGGCTGTGCAGGAAGTGCCACTCGAGCTTTGCGTATCTCATGGAGCTTGAGGAAAAGCATGGCGAGGACGCGCTGGTCGAATACTGGTACGGCATGATACTTGCCAACCTGCCGGGCAACGACTGCGTCATAGACCACCTAATAGAGTTTTACGAGCGCAAGCTGGCTGAGGTGCCATCGAAGCAGAGCTATATCCAAAAGATGCTATACATGCTGCATTCCATCAAGGAGCCTTTTGACGCAGGCAAGATGGCCTAATCATATTATCCTTCCTATTGCACCCTTTCAACAAGCTCGAAAACCTTGTTCATAGTCGGCGGCTCGCCCTGCGTGTCTCTGACGTAGAGCGAGGCGCAGCAGTTGGCGAACAATAGCCGCTCCTGCGGGTCGAGCCCTGCAAGGTGGCCCACTATGTCTGCTGCATCCCACGAGTCGCCGGCGCCAGTCAGGTTTTTTGCATCGACCCTGATGGTGTGCACGAACACGCTTTCTCTGCCGTTTGACCACGCTGCCCCGGCCTTTGTGTGAAGGTCGGTGCTGATGCCTATCTTCTCTGCCAGCTTTTTGGCGGCGAGCTTGACCTCGTCTGCATCATAGGCAGACCCGAGGACGTGCCCAAGCCCAAGCACATCGGCAAGCGAGTTGCACTCGTTCTCGTTCATGCTCAGGCAGTCCGTCATGCCGGCAAGCTTTTCAAGCGAATTGCAAAAATCCTTCTTCCTTGTTTCAACGTCGGCAGGGTCGATAAAGTGAAAGGCGCTCGGCGAGTTCCTGAACGCATGCTCTGCCAGCTCTGTACCCTTTTGATTGCTTGCCCAGTTGACCACCATGACCCCGTCGGCGTTTTTCAAAAGCGCCCTGTCAGCTTCGGAGTCAATCCTTTCCGGGCCAAAACTTGCGTTATCGCCAATGTCGCTCATCATCACGTTCACCCGCGTGTCCTCGTGGGGGAATTCAAAGGCGGTGGTAAGGCCGCACTTGCCGGCGCTGATCCTCAAAGTGACCCTGTCGCCAAACTGCGAAAATGCCTGCCTTATTATGCCTGCACCTATCTCGTCGGCGACCGTGAAAAGCGTGACCCTGACGCCCAGCTTGGCGAGGCAGTAAGCCACGTTGACAGCGTTGCCACCCTTGACATCGGCAGTCGGCACGCCCCTGACGCTCCCGCCTCCCCTCTTTGCCTTTTCAGCCAGCGCGTCGAAAAGCTTTTCCTTTGACTCGAGCCTTATAATGCGGTCGATGAAAAAGTCAGGCATCACTGCTATCGAGCCGACGATGCTCAGCTGCTTCAGCTTTTCAATTATCGCCACGCCTGTTCAAAGTAGTAGAGAGTTGTATTTGGATATTTTGCAAAAAAGAAGGAAGAAAAAAGGAGGAGGAGGAGGAGTAGTTTTTTCTACTCTATGTCCATTCCGCCCATTCCGCCCATTCCGCCCATGCCTCCCCCTGGCGGGCCGGCAGG
>DAINRX010000002.1:8370-40598 GCA_036741635.1 Nitrososphaera sp. | reverse complement strand
GTTGAGCATTATTTGGCATAGGCTGGGGTTTATAACATTTTACATGCTGCACGTGCCGAGAATTTTAATCTAAAAAACCAACAAATTAAAATATTAACAAACATTGTGTAGAAATGGTCGTGGGATGGCAGCAGGAGGTGCCCGCATAGCACAGTGAAAGACGAGAAATCAACCATCGCAATATTTGACACTTTCAAGACCCGCAAGAACAAGTTCACGGGCGAGGCAAAGAGGCAGAGGGGCATCATTACTCATTTAGCCACTGAGCAGAGCCCGGAGCTCCGCACCAGAACCTCGATAGCCCACGCAATAGCCAAGCAGCACGGCATCCTGTGGCAGAACATCTACTCTGGCATTTTCCGGGATCTGGACGAGGTACTCATCCCAGCCGGCGTGGTAAAAGAGGGCGGGAGGCTGCCGCTGAGGAGAGGTCCAAAGGCTCTCCAGCTAGAAGGCGTGCCATTCTACGAGCTGACGGACGCTGGCATACTCGTCGCGTCCTCGATAGAGGAGCTGGGCGACAAGCGCATGAAGCTGTTGCAGTCGTACATTTCTTCATTGCCGGCAGGAGACCAGAGAGCCAAGACGATGAGGGAAGGAATGCTCTTTTTGATGCAGGCTGCGCCGTCATTCATTTCGAAAATAATCAACGAATACATCTATGCCTACAGCATGGGCGCAATCGACAGCATTGCTCCGCTGGACGCCAAGAAGCTGAGGTCAGTCATTGCAAAGCAGATAACGGTAGAAAATGAGCTTGTTGAAGCATTTGCCACGATGCAGCAGGAAAACAAAGACCTCGTGAGAAACTTTTTCAAAGTCCTAACCTAGCTGCTACTACTACTTATTACTTGCCCTCGTATCTGCACGCAGGGCACCGGTATTTTTTCTGTTTGCCCTTGCAGCCCTCGCAGCGCCATATCCTTGCGTTGCGGCACTTGGGGCACGAGAAGCTTTCGGAGAGCTCGCCCGGCCTCACTTCCCTGCCGCAGGCGTTGCAGTTTGGCATGTCGTACGAACCGGCATACATATGTATTATGCTGGTTGCATATCCGTTGCCGCCTATTTTTACTTTTGTTGCTTTTCAAAAGAAGAAAATAAAGGATTTATACCATCTCGGCGAATTTAGGCCATGGGTATTGGAAGATACATGGCTAGAGAGCTAGCGAGAGAGCTTGACAGCAAGTCAAGAGAGTTCTATGAATTCGTGATGCCAGCCATCGACATTGCAGAGGAGGGCAGCGACCTAGTGGTCACAATCGACCTGCCGGGCTTTGCCAAGAAGGACATAAACCTCAGGATAACTGGCAACGTCCTGTCGATAAGCGCCAAGAGAGAGCAGGCGGAGGCGCTTGGCACCGTCTACTATAGACACAGGCCGGCCAAGATAGACAAGAGGATAATTCTTCCAATATCGGTGAAGGAAGAGGAAAAGGTAGTAGGCAAGGCGACCTACGAGAATGGAGTCGTCACGCTAAGGATACCCATCCCCAAGGTGACCAACATCCCGATAACTTAGAATTTCTTTTTCAGCGCCACCACAACCGCTGCAGCGGCTGCAGCAAAGCCGCCATATGACAGGTAAGAGTTGTATGGCAGCATCAGCGCCGATCCGATGAAGAGCGCCGACGCCAGGATGCTTGCGGCAAGCGCACTGTTGTTCTTTTCCTGCATGCTGTTGCCGTACGGCCCCTGCGTCTCCAGGTACATTTTCAAGAGGGGCGCAACATTCACCGAGTCCTGTATGCCCTTTGCAAACCTCTTTGCAGAGACCTTTACTTCTTCAATATACGCGTCGCGCACAAGCCCTTCTTCTTCTAGCAGGTTTGCAAGCACCTTGACGAACTGGAACGACACTTTGTGGTGGTAGTAAATGCCTTCCAGTATAGAGGCCATGCGCATATAGAGAGCGAGGTTCTTTGGCAGCCTGAAAGGAAAGCGGCTCATGGTCTTGTTAGCCAAATCTACAAGTGCCTTAACTTCCATCCTGTCCACCTCCCTTCCGTGCATCGACTGGATGCTCAGCGCGATGCCGCGCTCGACAACGTAACGATTGACCGTCGGCTCGAGCGTTCCAAGCTCTATCAGCACGTTCACCGTCCTTTCCGGATCCTTGTCAAGCAATCCCAGGTACAGCCGGATAAGCCTGATGCGCGTCTCGCTATCGAGCCTTCCTACCATCCCAAAGTCGTACAGGATGAGCCGGCCGTCATCAGCGACTGAAATGTTGCCAGGGTGCGGGTCTGCATGAAATATGTTGTGGCGCAGGAGCATCTTGAAGAACAGCCTATGCACCCGCACCACTAGCTTTTCCCTGTCGATTCCCTTTGCGTCCAGCGAAGGAGTGTCCGTCACCTTGATGCCGGGGATGTATTCCATCGTCAGCACGTGCTTGGTCGTCCGCTCAAGGAACACGTCCGGTATAATGACTGAAGGGTCGTCGGCAAGGTTGCTCTTTATCGTGAGCAGGTTCTGCGCCTCTATTCTATAGTCCATCTCTTCGTGCACTGTCTCGATAAACTGCGCCAGCATGCCTTCTGCAGAAAACCTCAGGTTAGGGTCGATAAAGCGCGTTGCAAGCGGCATTATCTTTTTCAAGACATAAATGTCGTCTTCGATGACGCGCTCGATGTCCGGCCGGCTGACCTTTACGATGACCTTGCGGCCGCCGGCGTGCTTTGCAAGGTAGACCTGACCGAGGCTTGCGCCTGACAACGGCGCCGGGTCAAACTCTTCAAATGCGTCCTCTATCTTGCCCAGCTCGCCCTCTATTATCGGCTTTATTTTAGAGAATAGCGCAGGCGGAACGTCGTCCTGCAGCTTTGACAGCACTTCAAGGTACGGCTGGGGCAAAATGTCAACCCGTGTTGAGAGCCACTGGCCGAGCTTGATATACGACGGCCCAAGCTCGATGAACGTCTTGAGCGCCTTTCTGGCGTGACGGCGGTACTTTTCCTCGTTGACGTTCCTGCCCTCTCTCTTGACCCATTCCCGCCTGTCACGCCTGAAATTCAGGACGACTGGCAGCAGCTTCAGCAGGATTTTTGCCACGTGCAGCTTTGAAGGGCGCGGGTAGACCTGCGCCTCTTTTGTGGCAGCGATTCTCGCCCCTTCTTCCCTTCTGATCTGCTCTGGGCTTTCCATCTTTACTTTCTCCTCTTCTTCAGGTTGTTGGTTGCGTCGTAAAGCAGCCTGCCGGCGGAGGACCCTGCGATGTACCCGGCAAGTGCCGCCTCGATTGCAGCGTCTCTGCCGCTCTTGCCTTCTTGCTTGCGCCTGCTGTAAGCAGCAGATCCGACTCTACGCCCGACAATGACTGCGGCAGCCGCGCCGGCAAGGTATTCAGGCGCGTCGACAAGCAGGTGCGCGAGAGGGTTCTTTAGCGGGTCAACCCTGTCCATGTGGACGGTGTAATGATTGTCATACTCGCGAATGTGGAGGTTGCCGTAGCGGTACTGCTTTCTGGCTCCATTTTTGCTCCCGAAGGCTGTTTCCTTGAGATCGACTATTGGTCTGACGGCCTTGGGCACAATGATGTTGCCTTCGCCGTCGATAAACTCCACGCCCAGAAAAGGCCGCGGATCGCATATAAAACTAGCGAATAGGTTTAATCCCCCGCCTCACGCTCTAAAGGCGATGAGGGGCGTCAGGCCGATTGCGAGCAAGAGGATCTATTCCGGCGGCATCGCGTTGAGAAAGGACAGGTTCTCGCTGGACGGCAGGATGATCGAAAAAGAGATAGTCGAACACCCGGACTCTGTCGGGATCGTGGCAGTCAGCGGCGGCGAGGTCATCCTCGTCACGCAGTACCGGCGCACATCTGGCAGTGTGTTGCTAGAGATACCGGCTGGCAAGATCGAAAAAGGTGAGACGCCGAGGCAGGCAGCTGTTCGCGAGATGGCTGAGGAGATCGGCTACTCTGGCAAGCTCGAGCCGCTGATGAAATGGTACCTCGCGCCTGGATATTCCACCGAGCTCATGCACGTGTTTGTTGCGACCCGCCTGAGAAAGATAGAGCGTGGCCCACTGGACGACGACGAGAACATCAGGATAAAGAAAATGAAATTGGACGCAGCTGTCAGGAAATGCCTCAGCGGCGAAATCAAGGATAGCAAGACTGTTGCCGCTTTGCTGGCCTACAACCAGTCCGACTGAACCGGCTGGTACACCTTTTTCCTCGCGTCGTCGAGGCTGTTCCTCTCGATTATCAGCCCCTGCCGCTTGAGGTCGTCGACCGCAGCCTGCACGGTCCTCCTCGGCAGCTGGCTCATCGAGACAAGCTCGCTCTGCTCTATCGGGTGCTTTGTCCTTATCACAAAGTAGATGAACTTTGCCGCCGGCCCGCCCTCGGGGTTCCTGTGCAGATACGACACTCCGAATGCTGATTTTGAGAGAAAGCCTCTCCGCTGCGACTCGATAGACGCGACCGCGTCCTGATGAACCTCGGCGAGGTTGACGCGCTGGCCAAACTCGGCAATGAGCGCCGACTGCTGCGATTCCAGCGGCGCCTCAAAGATGAAGGTGCTTGGCGGGTACTCGTTTGTGATCGCGCCCACAAAGCTCCACTTTACCAGGGCCTTCTCGTCGTATATGCCGACGTTGATCCCCTCGTTTGCCTCGAGCACTATTTTCTTGGAGCCCAGTTTCACGGCCTCCCCGATCTTGTCCAGCGTGTCGTCGACCCCCAGCTGGTGGCGCGGGTCCTTCTTGCCTACCTTCCACTGGAACTCGAGGCCGGCCGACTTGATCGTTCCGCTTACCTTTTTCTTTTGATCGAACGAAAGGTCGATGCTGTTCTCGCCTATTTCTATAATGTCAAAGCCCACTTTGGCGGCTTCCTTGACGAACCTCTCTAGCGAGCTCTCTGAAACGGCAAACTCGGTAATCGTGCTGCCAGTCGAGACGCGCACCCCAAAGTCGTGATAAAACTTGATCTTTCTCTTGAGGCTCTCTTCTGAGACCAGCATTGGAAGCGCCCCGTAGATCTTGACCACATCTATGAACGGTGCGATCATTGAGAAGTTCTCCTTGTCAATACCTTGCAGTTTGTCTATGGTGCAGGTCATGCCCTCTTTGCGTGGCTTTTTCGAGTCCACCCTGTTCTTTGCAAGATCGTCAAGCATTAATTATGATATATGCAGATTTTGCGCATATTTTAATTTGTGGATTTCGGGGTTTCAAACCATCTCAATGGCTTATTCGCTGTGCTGATCCAGGCCCCAGCGGGACCTTACCCTTTCCTCAATCTTGCGGAAGATGATCCGGTCGAATATTATGCCTATCACGAAAACTGTGATCATTGTGGCAATGATGTCTTCCATTCTGTTGAATTCCCTCCCAATGCTCAGTATATGCCCGAGGCCATACAGGGTCGTTATCAGCATCTCGGCGCCAATGAGCGCGTGCCATGCAAACGACCACGCCTGCCTGATCCCAAGTACGAGTGACGGGGTCGCCGCAGGGATCATGACATGACGGAATAACGTGAAACCATTTGCGCCCATGTTACGCGCTGCTCGAAGGTAGATAGGAGGTATGTTGCGGATCGAGCTATAAGTCGTTATCATTACCGAAAATACAGAAGCCATGACGACTACGAAAAGTATTCCAAAGTCGTTGAACCCAATAAGTATGATGGCAAATGGCACCCAAGCAATACTCGGGAACGTCAAAAGCCCGGCGGCAAACGAGCTCATCGTCTTGCCAAACCCGCGGAACTTGACCATTGCAAGTCCTACTGCCACGCCGATACCAAGCGAGATCGCAAAGCCGGCGGCGAGCCTAGCCAGCGATACACCTATTCCGGTGGGCAGTGAAGAATTTTCTATCAGGTCGCCTATTGTGGTGACGATCATTGCAGGAGATGGCATCAAGTATGCGGGCCATATTCCAATCAGGAACACAAGCTGCCATACTCCCACAAACGCCGCAAGGAACAGCACGATGTTAGCGGCGTCGCTTACGTCGAAGCTGCGTTTACTGGGCTGTTTCTGCGCGTGTTTCTCTTCTAGCAAATTGAAAGTCCTCTTCCAGCGCATTTAGAATCTGCCTCTTGATCACAGTGATTTCGGGGCTGCCAATGTCGCGAGGTCTTGGAAGGCCTATCCCAAATTCTCGCTTGATATTGCCAAGCCGCGGCGACAGCACTATTACCCTGTCGCCGAGCGATAATGCTTCATTTATGTTGTGAGTGACAAACAGGATCGTCTTTTTCGTTGCCTCATGGATCTCCAGCAGCTGGTTGTTCAGCATGTCCCTTGTCTGCACGTCAAGCGCCGCGAAAGGCTCGTCCATCAGCAGGATATCAGGGTCCATTGCAAGTGCGCGCGCTATTGCCACCCTCTGCTTCATCCCACCGGAGAGCTGGTAAATGTACGAATCTGCGAACCGCGACAGCTGCACCATGTCGATAAAGCGATTCGCGGCTTCCCGCTGTTTGTCCTTTGCAATTCCTGCCATCTTCAATCCAAACTCGACATTTTCTGAAACAGTGAGCCAGGGAAAGAGCGCGCCTTCCTGGAATATCACCAGCCTTCCGGGATCAGTGGAGGTCTTGTGCTCGCCCTTCACTGATATGATGCCAGAGTCTGGGTTGTCAAGCCCTGCAATGATGTTGAGCAGCGTGCTTTTTCCGCAGCCCGAAGGCCCCACAATCGTAACAAACTCGCCTTCCTTGATGTCCATGCTGACATTGTTCAGCACGATGTGGTTCTTGGAGGCCTGGCCGTTGGCATAAGAAAAAGCCTTGGATACCTCCTTAACCTGCAGGATTATCGAGTTGCTGCTTTGTTTGTATTTAGACACTATCAAGGTTGATGCCTCCAGTACGGGTGCACAGGATATAATCTACTTCAAAGACGCAATCGCTGCCATCTAGGTGCATATTTTGCATCATTGTATCTCAGCCAGCCCTCTTCTGCTCAGGATGTCGTTTAGCAGCGTCAGGTCATAGATCTCTGACAGGTCGGGCCTCTCGTCAAAGAACCCGATGTCAAATGCGTCGTTGGCCGACTTGACCAGCGATTGCTTTATCGGATCCCATGTCAGCGTCATCCTAGAGAGCCCTGCTTTGAACTCGTCTTCAGGTATGGTTTTTCCTGTGAGTTTTTCGAGCTCAGCATTGAATACAGCGACTGCTTCATCCTGATTTTCGTTTATCCAGTTTGTTTCATCAATATGCGCTTCCAGCAGCTTGCTGATTATTCCGGGGTTCCTTTCCAAGTAATCGGTTCTAGCTATAATGTGCGCGGTGACGAACTCGCCTTCAGGCCACAGCTCTCGCTCGTCCAAGAAGATTCGCGCATTGGCTTCTTTGACCAGCTTGGCTCCCCAAGGTTCTGGCACCCACGCGCCGTCGATGTCTTTCTTTACCATCAAGGTGACAATGTCGGCGTTCTTGGCTGGAAGCACCTCAACGTTGCCGCCGTTTTCTTTTGTTTCATAGTCATTTTCAAGCAGGTACTTGCGCAGTGCAACATCCTGTGTGTTGCCAAGCTGCGGAGAAGCAAATTTCTTGTTGGCAAAATCATCCACTGAATCAATGCCGGCATCGTTTCTAACTACAAACACAGCACCTCCACTGGCTGCGCCTGATAGGATTCTCAGCGCTTCGCCGTTAGACTCAACGTAGCCGTTGATTGCAGGGTTTGGACCTATGTAGGTCACGTCGATCTGGTTGGCAAACAGCGCCTCGATCGCCGACGGGCCAGCGTTGAATATCTGCGTCCTTACCTCAACATCGTTTCCCAGAGCCTCCTGAAAGTCGCCGTTACCAAGTCCTATGACTGCCTGCGCATGGTTGATGTTAGGGAAATAGCCGATTCTTAGGGTTTTTGACTCAGACCCGCCAGAGCCGCCGTTACCGCCAAATAATATTCCAAAGGTCGGTATTGAGGTGACGATAACCCCGATGACTATTGCGGCAGCGATGCCGATCTTGATCCTATTATCCATTAGCACATTTGCTAGCTATGCCATTTAATACTGCTTTTAATCATGCAAAAAATGAACGTTATGTGCAAAAGGCAGCTGCAAATACCAGAGCAAGACGCAACAATAGCATAATGCAAAGAACATGCCAGTCCTGCGCCTATCGTGCTTGACAAGCGCATTTGACGCAAATTATATTCCGCACTTGTATAATTTGTCCTATGCAACATGCAGAATCGCAGCAAAAGGATCAGAGGAAAACGGGGCCGATCTATTTCCTGATATGCGAAGCATGCTTTTGGTGCGCGTCGTATCTCGACAATGATGCCGTTGCCAGATGCCCTTCCTGCATGACAGGGCCGATAGAGTCGATTCCAATTTCATCCGGCGAGCAATACAGGTTTGACTATCATCCAAAGCGAGGTGTGACGCTAGAGTCTTCCACCATAGTGCATTGACATGACCCGCTTTAACAAGAACAGCTGCAGGGCTTGCGGCTGCCAACTGTCAGTAACTGAAACCTGCAAACGTTGTCGCGAGCCGGTCCACTGGGAGTGCAGCAGGTGCGGCAGGATGGATGACTCGCCACATATCCATAGAGCAGACTCATGGGGATTTGTACAAGAACAACTGATCGCATGTTAATGATTGCCCGACTATTCTGAAGGTAGATCAGCAGTATCTGACTCTTTTTCTATCTCATATTGCACTGCGGCGCTCTTTGCCGCATCGATGATGAGCTTTGCGACGTAGAGCTCGATTCCAAGGATGGCCGCAATGTCGGTCGGGTTTGAACGCAAGAGGGAGTCAAGCGACGTAAACCCGGCAGCCATAAGCGAATCCTTGATGCCTATAGCTACCTCTAACATCTGGATGCCGGGGCTCATGTAAAAAAATAGTGCGGCAATCGAACATATAATGATTGTAGCAGATTGCTCTGTCCGATCCTGGCGGATTTTTTCCTAGAAAGTTTTTACTACTATTACTGCGCCTCTGCCGTGTCGTGCGAATGTACGCTTCTTAGCGCGTCATGCACCTGGTTGCGGAAAAGGGTCAGCCCTATCCTTCTGGCGTACGGCTGCCCCTTTGCAAACGACTCAGCAAGGTTGGCGACAAACTCCATGTCCACCTTTGGAGGCATTGGCGGCTCGAACGGGTCGACGACAGCTTCAACTATCGTCGGCCTTTTTTCGGCCATCGCCTGGCCGATTATCGCCCGGACTTCGCCCGGCTCAGTTATAGAGTACCCCCTGCCCCCGCAGCTCTCGGCAAACTCGGCAAAGTCAATCGGCGTGAGCTCGACTCCGTACTCGGGGTTGCCAAGGAATGCCATCTGCTCCCACCGAATCATGCCAAGCGTATTGTTCTTGATTATTATCACCTTGATAGGCAGGTCGTACTGCACCGCGGTCGCAAACTCGGCCATGAGCATGGAAAAGCCGCCGTCGCCAACGAACGCGATGCACTGCCTGTCAGGGTACGCTATCTGCGCCGCTATCGCGTAGGGCAGGCCGCATGCCATGCTTGCAAGCGTGCCGGACAGCGAAAATTTCATGCCGCGCCTGACCTGGATGTACCTGGCTGCCCAGACGGTGTTGGTTCCACTGTCGACAGAAATTATGGCGTCGTCTTCAAGCTCGTCAGACACTGCTGCCGCTACCACCTGCGGCTTAACCGGCCTGTCAGGCCTGCTGCTCCTCTCTTTCAAAAGCCCCATCCAGCCCTTCATTCCCTCCTGTCGGGAATGGAGGAACCTCCTGTCCTCTTTGTATCGGAGGAGCGGCAGGAGCGCCGCCAGGGTCGTCCGGGCGTCGCCCACTAGCCCCACCTCGACAGGGTAGCGCAGGCCTATCTTCTCTGGCAAGAGGTCGATCTGAATGCCCCTTGCCTGCCCCGGCTTGGGCAGATAGTCGATGTACGGGAACGACGTCCCCACCATGAGAAGCGTGTCGGCCTGGTGCATCGCGTCCGTCGCCGGCTCGGTGCCAAGCATGCCAAGCCCGCCCACGCTGTTTGGGTGGTCGTCCGGCACAACCGCCTTGCCAAGGAGCGCCTTGACTATCGGAGCACCTAAGGCTTCAGAGACTGCCTCCACTTCTGCGCCGGCGCTCACCGCCCCCTGCCCTACTAGCATGACTACTCTTCTGCCAGAGTTGAGAATCTCTGCCGCCTTTTCGATAAGCGACATATCTGGCATCGTGCAGGCAACAAACGTGTCTGACGTGTGGCCGGCGACCTTGTGCCGCGAGTATTTGCCCCTGAGCTCCTTTTCCTGAACATCTATTGGGATCGTGAGGTGGCTGACGCCCCTGTTTGCAATGGCGCTCCTGCACGCGATGTCGACTGCCATCTCGGTGTGCTCTGGGCTGTTTATCATGTTGTTGTAAACTGCAACATCGGAAAACAATCGCACAAGGTCGACGTCCTGCTGGTATTTCGATCCCATCATGTCAGAATATGTGTTGCCGGTTATCGCAATGACTGGAGTGTTGTCGGCCTTGGCGTCGTACAGGCCCGTCAGGAGGTGGATTGCGCCCGGCCCGGACGTTGCAACGCACGCGCCCAGCTTGCCGGTGTATTTTGCATAGGCGCACGCCATGAACGCCGCCGACTCTTCGTGTCGCACGAGGATGAACCTGATCCTGTCCTTCCTCCTCCTGAGCGCTTCCATGAACCCGTTGATGCCGTCGCCGGGCAGACCAAAGATGACCTCCACGCCCCAGTCAAGCAGCGACTCGGCCACAATGTCCGCGGTCTTGTTGCCCTGCTGCTCTGCGGCCATACGGGAGTGTATATGCCCTGATAAGTTAAGTAGGTTTTAAAGCGGCCAGCAAGTCAGCCTTTGGCAATCCTGTCTATAGTCTTTGCAAGCTTGATGTCGTAGTCGCTTATGCCGCCGACATCGTGCGTCACAAGGTCTATCCTGACGCGGTTGTAGACGTTGAACCATTCTGGGTGGTGGTTCATCTTTTCCGCCTCCATAGCGACCCTTGTCATAAAGCCAAACGCCTGCACGAAATCGTCAAACTCGAAGGTCTTGTTCACCTTGCCGTTGACTACTTTCCAGCCAGAGAGCTTGGCGACCTCCTGCGCTATTTCCTTCTCTGACAGCTTACGGTAATTGTCGTCCTCCTCTGACATAAAAATAGGAGGGCGCTACGTGTCTAATACGTCTTGCTACCTAGAAAGGGCATTACTTCGTCTTTCTCCTTGCCGCTACTATTATCCCGCCGATTCCGAGCGCGGCAGCCACTGAGGCGATGCCCACCGGGAACTCGGGCACCACAGTAAGGCTCGACTGCACCGACTCGCTGCTTCCCCTTATCTTTTCAACCTTGACGGTGAATGCCCCTTGCGACGTAAAAGTCATGTCCTGCGATGAAATGCCTTCCGCCGTCGTCACGCCTCCTGCGCGGGACACTTCGTTGCCGTCCTTGTCCAGTATCACGAGCTCGTAGGTTGCCGAGGATATCGGCTGGTCATCAGACTTGTCGGCTATCCTGATGCCAAACGTCACTGGCTGCTCTGGCAGAATCTGCTCCGGCCACGTCAGCGACACCTTGTAATTTTCCGACTCGGGCGAGGTCTGTGCAACATGGACTTCATTTTCCGGGTCCGGCGGGCTCAGCGAGAAAACGGCTGCGTCAGGCGACAGGTTCTCGGACTTGACCCGCTCGGCTATGTTTATGAGATTCTGCTTTGAAATAGTAAAGTGGACTACGGCCGTGTCGTCGCCTGAGAAGCTTGTCGGAACCACAAACACTGGAACGTCGATGCCATTCACCTTGCCGCGCAGCGAGTCCTTGTCAAAGTCTGCCATCTCTTTTGGTATGAATACCTCTGTGTGGAGCATGCCCATTCTGCTTGGCAGGTCGGAAGTCCAGTCAAACGGCATCGAAAACTCGATGGTCTTGGTATCGGGCTGGTATTCTGAGCTGTCGATGGCACCGTAGTAGTTCCTGATCTTGACTTCGTATGTCTGGCCGCCTTCCGCGACGCTGATCATTTCTTCGCGGCCCGGAGTCACCCACACATCGTATTGCATGGGTTCGGCTACCTGCGTCCGGGGAGTGTCTACGGTCCATATCTCGACGAACAGGTTATACAGGCCGGGCTCTGTAAATATCGGGCCTTCAACCACCACAGGTCCGCCTCTGTTCCATATGCCGCCCAGAAATGGCTCTGCCTCGCCTCTTGCGACCGCTGATTCAGTATCCTTTGGAACTATTTTTATCTGCAGGTCTCCCTCGGGATCGTAAAAGAAGCCCTGCCCTCCAAACTGGCCGCCTTCTGTGACGATCGGGATTTCCCTGCCATCCTTTTTAAAGAATATGCGATAGTTCACGTGCTGGAAGTTCGCGTTAGTGTTTTCGTCAAACAGCCTTGCGTTGATGTAAACCGGCTGGCTCATGTCTGTCACTACAAGGGGCTCTAGATTGACAAAGAGGCTCACCTTCTTGCCGCTGAAATCCGCTGCAGGGGGCTGATGCCCGCCATGGGCAAACGCTCCCGGCAGCGCCGGGACGGCAACAATCATTACAGCGACAAAAAATGCGAGCGTTAAAACAGGACGGAGAATTTTCTTCCTCTCAGGCATTTCTAGAAACGAAAATTCTTACACGGTATATATTGGTTATTTTCTCTCGCGCTGAAATCCCAAATACTATTAATATCGACCCGACGACAAACTGACCTAGTAGTTTTACCCGGATGGGTAGTCTAGCCTGGTTAGGATACCTGTCTTACACACAGGTGGTCGAGAGTTCGAATCTCTCCCCATCCACTCTCTTGTTGCTCCTAGCTGACGACACGTTTTCTCCTGTCGATTATCAAGATGATGACGCCGGCTATCATGACCAGTACGCCGGCGATGGTGATGCCGGCCCCAGCAAGAATTCCGCCAAACGCGTCGATATTTACCCGGTCGTTCGCCTCCACGCCTGGTAGGCGGCCAAAGACGACGTCCACGCTGGTAGGCGACTGGCCAACGTTTGCAACAGTCATCCTGTAGGTGCCCTGAACCGCTGGGTCGGCGCTCAGGACTGTGTTCTCCGTAAAGATAGAATCGATCGCAGTCGAGCCGTCCGGCGTCACAAGGACAGCTTGGAGCTGCGCGTCTGGATCCAGAGAGTTTACGAGTACTGAAAGCGGCCTTGAAGTATCCGTCACCTCAAGCGTCAGTTCCTTTGACTGCCCTGCTTCAAGCGGCGTGCCCTGCAGAAAGGTAGTTTCTCGCTCAAACTGCGCCGCCAATGGCACCGCCCAAGCGATCGTGACTATGATGCCAGCGACAAATAGCGCCGCGCCGGCTATAAGGACATAATATCCCCGCTTCAAGCCACCCAAATATGAAACTGCTTGTTTTTAAATAAAATTGTTGCTGCTGCTGCTGCTTTCTGTCAACGCTTCCATGTCATACTTTTCTATCTTCTTGTGACCTGCCATCCTGACATGATCTTCTGCGTCGGAGCGGAAGAGAAAGTTGTTGCCACACTCGTGGCACACCCACACATAGCTCAGATCCTCGCGCATGGTATGCGCTCGAGTACTCTCATGCGATTTAAGAAGTAAGGAGAGATTTACTGCGGCATTTGTCAGGTAGCAAACTTCTCAATTATCCTGCCGATGCACTTGGTAGTCTTGTTCAGGAGGTCAATCCTTGCAAACTCGTTTGGCGAGTGGTTGCGGGCAAACATGTACGTGCTCCCCACGGAGACGCAGGGCGCCTTCAGCACCTTTACAAACGAGTACATCGGCCCTGTGCCGGCAGAAGACAGGCGGGTAATCGACGAGCCAAACGTCTCCTTGGCGGCCCGCTCGACCTTCCGTACAAACGGGTCGCGGATGGGCGTCCGGGCAGCCGCCTCGCCATGAATGAATTTCACCTCAATGTCGGCAAAGCCATGGCGCTTTAGGTGGCTCTTGAGCCGCTCAAGCTGCTTTTCTGGCACCATGTCCGGCACAAGGCGAAAGTCTATCTTGACCACCGCCTGCGCGGGCAGCACCGTCTTGGCGCCTTCGCCTATGTAGCCGGAGTTAAAGCCGGCGATGTTGCAGGTCGGCATCCCGACAAGCGCCTTCCTGACATCTGCGCCCTTGGCGTTTTTGACGAACCTGTCGATGCCGTACTCACGCTTGAATTCCTTTTCGTCAAATGGCTCCTTTGAAATTACCGCAAGCTCTTCTCTGGTAAACGGCCGGACTTCTTTGTACCAGTCCTTTATCAGGATCTTGCCGCTGTTCCTATCGCGCATCGTTGCAAGCGCGGAGACAAGCCGCCAAGCCGGGTTCTCTATCAGTACCGCAAGGCTTGAGTGGGCGTCCCTTGAAGGCCCTCTTGCTACCAGCTCGACGTACAGCAGGCCCTTCATGCCAAGGCTGATTATCGGCCGGTCCTTCGTGTCGATGCAGCCAAACTCCCATATCACGCCGTCGCACCTGAGCCTGTCTTGGTATTTCCAGAGGTACTGCTCTACGTGCACACTCCCGACTTCTTCCTCGCCTTCCACCATGAACTTGACGTTACACGGCACGTCGCCTGTCTTTCTCAGGAAATACTCGACTGCCTTAATGCGGGTTATCAGCTCGCCCTTGTCGTCTGCCGAGCCGCGGCCATAGATGTAGTTGCCCTCGACCTTGCCGCTGAAAGGTTCGTGCTCCCACAGCTCCAGCGGCTCTTCCGGCTGAACGTCGTAATGATTGTAAAACATGAGGGTCTTGCCCGGGTTTGACTTTGACCTCACTTCGCCGTATACAATCGGCGGTATGCCCTTGTCGTCAAGGTACAGAACTTCAGAGCTGATGCCGGCCTTTTGCATGATGTTTGCAACAAGGTTGGCGCATTCGACTAGGCCCTGCTTTTTTGCAGAGACACTTGGCTGCCGGATCAGGGTCTGGAGATCTGCGACAAGGCTGTCCATTTCAGAATCGACAATGGCGCTTATGGAACTGCTCAATGTACTCTAGGGATTTGACAATTGAAAATAAAGGTTGCTTTTGGCATATGAGCTGGCGACTATTTCTATTTCTTCTTGTTATAGTAAAAAGTAGGGTTCTTGAGCTGTTCCAGAGCCTCTGCCCAATAACCGAGACATCTGAACTAGCCCACTCTACAAACGCAGAGCCATATCCTGCCCATTTTGTGAATTTCCTGACGGCAATCGCGTGTGGCTCTGTCATGACAAAGCGCCTGAGAGAGCCTTCGCCCTCCCAGATGGAAAGCGTCCAGAAGTGCTTTTTGGGGAAATCAGCCTTGACGGCGTATATTTTTTTATGCCTTCGGTTTCTTTTACTTGTTTCATTACTTTTGAAGTCATTAGCTGGAAAGGGATCATGTACCGCCAGCTCTTCGCGGCAGAAAAGTAGCAACACAGATGAATTCTCCCTGTACGACGTTAGGATTCTCCGTTACGGTCGCCTATGCAAAAATCCGTTGAATGAGTTATTTCAAGATACTTTGTTTTCCGATAAATAAAGGCCGCTTTTACTCGTTGGGCCCTATCCTCATCCTAACCGTGTCAGGGCCTACAACCTCAAATGGCGAAAATCCCCTTTCAGACACATCTGCCAGCATGTTGTAGAACACCCATACTCCAAAGATAAAGGCCAGGACGGCCGGGATAACCAGCACGATCCAGATGCCGCTTGCCATATACGATATCATTAAGGCAATAGCAAATAAAAGTTATCGCTGTCACGGATGATGCATTTATAACCATCCTGAAACTTTTTTCTCCTCATATGTCCAACTCCATCTTCTTGTCTCCCAAGTCGATTGCCGTCATTGGAGCCTCGGAAAAGCCAGGTGTGGGCAAGACTATCTTTTACAATATAGCCAAGCACTTCAAGGGCAAAATTTACCCCGTTAGCCCGTCGAACCCGACCGTGGGCGGCCTGACGGCGTACAAGAGCGTAATTGAAGTCCCCGGCATGGTGGATCTTGCAGTGGTGGCTGCGCCCAGCAAGTTCACACCCGCAGTGATGGAAGAGGTGGGCCAGAAGGGCATCAAGGGCGCGATCATTGTTTCAGCAGGGTTCAAAGAGGTCGACGAGGCTGGCGCCAAGCTTGAAAGGGAGGTTGGCGAGATTGCAAAAAAGTACGGTATCAGGGTCATCGGCCCCAACTGTCTCGGGATAATGAGCCTATCAAAGGACAACATGATGAATTCTACTTTCTTGAAGATTACCCCAAAGCACGGAGGCATTGCCCTTGTGTCGCAGAGCGGAGCAATCTGCGCCGCAACCGTCGAGGACGCAGAGGCTCAGAACATTGGGTTCTCCAAAGTCATAAGCATGGGCAACAAGGTAGACATGGACGAAAGCGACGTTCTAGAGCTTTTGGCGGAAGACGAAGACACCAGAGTCATTGTAATGTACCTTGAAGACATCCGCGACGCAAGACGGTTCATGGGCATCGCAAGGCGAATAACCACCGAAAAGAAAAAGCCCATAATTGTGCTTAAATCAGGAAGGACTGCAGAAGGTGCCAAGGCGGCCGCTTCGCACACCGGCGCACTTGGCGGATCCGACGCAAACTATGAGGCCGCGTTTGCTCAGTGCGGCGTCATACGTGTAGACACGATGGGCGAGCTGTTCGACCTTGCCACCGCGTTCTCAAAGCAACCGCTGCCAGACGGAGGCGTAGTCATTGTCTCCAACGCAGGCGGCCCTGCAATAATTTCTACAGACGCGTGCTCCAAGTATGGATTGAAGATGGCTGACATTTCGTCTATCCGGGATGCAATAGCCGGTGTCATACCTGCGTACGGCTCGCCAAGGAACCCTGTGGACATTGTCGGAGACGCCGACTATATGCGGTTTGAAAAGGTACTGCTTCAGGTCCTCGCGCACCCAAACGTGGGCTCTGTCGTGACCATGTGCACCCCTTCGGCGACTCTGAACTACGACGACCTTGCAAGGACGCTAGTAAAGATGTCGCGCCAGTTTCCGAACAAGACGATACTTGCATCGCTCATGGGCCTTGCCGAAGGAGTAGAAAACAGGACGATAATGTCTGAAGGCGGCGTCCCGTACTACCTGTATTCAGAGCCAGCAATCAGGACGCTCAAGGCGATGTACGATTTCAAGAAGTGGATCGATGCCTCCTCGACTAAGGCGCCCACTTTGCAATTTACCAAGGACACGGCCAAGGTCAAGTCAATTTTTGAGGGCGTCCGCAGACAGGGAAGGGCAAACCTTCTTGAGGAAGAGGGCTATGAAGTGCTCAAGGCGTACGGGTTTCCAACTCCAAAGAGCATCCTTGGCACCACCGAAGACGAGTGCGTAAGCGCTGCCGAAGAGATAGGATACCCCGTGGTCATGAAGATAGCATCGCCGGACATCATACACAAGTCAGACGCAGGTGGCGTCAAGGTAGGGATCAAGAACGATGATGAGCTGCGCGTGGCGTTCCGGGCGATAATAGAAAGCGCAAGAAGGTACAAGGCCGACGCCAAGATAAAGGGAGTGCTCGTGCAGGAAATGATCAAGTCTGCCAAGGAAACAATACTTGGCGCAAGCCAAGATCCCACGTTTGGGCCAGTCATAATGTTCGGCCTTGGTGGCATCTACGTGGAGGTGCTCAAGGACGTCGTCTTTCGCGTTGCCCCCATCGATGGGCGCGAGGCTACGAACATGGTTGAGTCAATCAAGACCATAAAGCTGCTAAAGGGCGTCAGGGGAGAAAAGTCGTCTGACCTGAGGGCTGTCGCAGATTCTCTCCAGCGGCTCTCCCAGCTGGTGGTCGACTTCCCTGAGATAAAGGAGTTCGACATCAACCCGCTTTTGGTGCTCGAAGAAGGAAAGGGGGCCAGAGTAGTTGACGCCAGAATAATCCTGAAGAGCTAACTAGAGCCTGCTGCCGCAGTCGGCGCAGAACACAGAGTCAGACTCGTTCTGGAAGCCGCACGCTGGGCACATGCCTCCGGCCGTTGAAGCCGTTGTTGTCTGGGTCTGTGCAGTCTTGAGCAGGACAATGTCTCCAATCTTTGAGATGCCGTCCCACGGAACTTCCTTTTCGCCTATCTTGATAGTTATCTGCGCGGTCCTGCCAGTCCTGCGCAAGCCTACCTCTTTAATCCTGCCTATCAGCATGGCCTCGCTGTCATAGGCAGACATGCCGACAAGCGATTGGATCGGAAAGTAGTTTTCGCCTGCCGCCACAGTAGTAGCTGGAACAGCGGCGATATCTGCTGAAGCCGGCCTTTCTTCAATTGCTGGCTGCTGTGTCTGAGCCTGCGGGGCAGCAGGGGCCTGCTGTTGTTGTTGTTGTTGCGTCTGGACGGTATCGAACTTTCTGTACTGCGCAATCGTGGCGCTGCAGGTCCTGCACTTGTATTCACCTTTCTCTATAAGCGTGACGCCCTCTCCCAGCTCTTCGTTAGGGTTTTCGTACGTCACCGCCGGCGAGCCTTCATACTCTTTTTCGCACTTGTTGCAGTGGTATTTCACGAATCTGTCCTCTTCCAGCCTGCCAATGCCTGCAAGAAAGAGCTCCGGGCCTCCAAGGTTGCCCTTCTTTTGCTCTTCGTCAGTTATCCTTGCAATGGCGTAGCCGCCAGAGCCGCGCAGCTTCTTTTCGGCCATGTCTTCAGCCATCATGATGTGTGTCCTTAAGCTTCAATTGTAAGTTATTTAAATCTGGCGAGGACCTGCCATGCAGCCCCAAATCAATCCATGATTAATATACGGTAAAGAATCAATGGGATGATAGCGACTGCTAGTGAACGCCGTAGCAATATTGCTGTACCGGAACCTTGTAGCGTCCATCGACAAGGTGTTCCTCGTGTGGCAGGTCGTATTTCCCATCGTCTACATCTTTATTGCCGGCTACTCTTATTCTGCGCTCATTGGCGGGCAGGGCGTCCCGATAGGCAGCAGCGCCGTGCCCTACCCTGCGTACCTGGCTGCAGGCATGATAGGCTTTAACATGATGAACAGCAGCACGATAGCCGGCAGCATGATCTGGAACGACAAGCGAAACGGCATGTTCCAGCAGATCCTGGTGATGCCATTTGCAAGGATTGAGTACATCGCCGGCAACATCATTGCCATCATGCTCATGGGGCTTGCAAGCGCAGCCCTCATCCTCGTCGCAGGCTCCCCAACGCTTGTCGGGAGCGCAGTGCCCACTCTCGTGGGCACGCTTTACGTGCTCTACGCCCTGATAACGGGCGCGATATTCTTTGGCTCTATTGCGGTAATAATATCGACGAGGCTCAAGAGCAGCGAAGGATTCAACGTCATTGTAAACAGCGTGTTCCTGTTCTTTTCATTCGTCAGCACGGCGTTCTACCCGACGCAGGGCGTGCCGGATGCGCTTAGCACGGCGTTCTACGCCAACCCGCTCACCTACATCGTAGACGTGACAAGGGCAGGCATCTTTAACCAGATAGACACTTTTGTCAACATCGAAGCCGGAATTATTGCCGCGTTTACTGCAGCGGCATTCTTCCTTGCCACCCTTTCAATGATGAGGATGAAGATCTAGGCTGTCCCGTTGCCTATGACAGTGAGGAAGACTTCCTCCAGAGTCGGCGGGTTCACAGAGACGCTCTCTATCTGGACCCCGTTTTTCGCAAGCGCCTCGATTATTTTTACAAGCATCTCTTGAGCTTCTGCAGAGCTTATCCTTATCGTGTCCTGCGCCGGCGCTTCAACTACAGAGGAGCTTCCCGCTATCGGCCGGATTATCCGCATGATGGACTGCGCGGAGGGGTCCTTTAGCTTTATCTCTACCGCCTTGACGCCGCCGTACTTTTGCTTCAGGCCGGCCGGTGTGTCGGTTGCGATTATCCTGCCCTTGTTGATTATCGCGATCTCGTCGCAGAGGTACTCCGCCTCTTCCATGATGTGAGTAGTGAAAAACACCGTCAGCCCGCCCTGCACGTGCTTTTTCACGTAATTCAGGAGCGTGCGGCGCGCCGCCGGGTCCAATCCAACCGTTGGCTCGTCAAGGAACAGCAGATCCATGTCGTGCATGAACTCCCTTGCAACCTGCACCCGCCTCCGCTGGCCTATTGACAGCTCGTCGTTTTTCATGCTCCGGAACGAAATCAGGTCGAATTTTTCTGTCAATTCCCTCGCCCTGTCGCGCCGCTTTTCTGCAGGCACCCCCCACATCAGACCATAGAGCTCGAGTGCCCGCTCGACTGTCAGGTTCGCCTCAAAGCTGGGCTCCTGCAGCACCACGCCCACCCTTTTCCTTATTTCCCTTGAATGCCTGACGATGTCCCTGTCAAATATCTTGACCGTGCCAGAAGTCGGATGCACAAGTGTAGTGAGCACCTTTATCGTGGTGGTCTTGCCTGCTCCGTTCGGGCCCAGAAAGCCAAATACCCTGCCGTACTCTACGGCAAACGATACGCCGTCCACGGCATGCACCTGCCCGTAGCTCTTGCGCAGGTCAGAAACGTCAATGCAGGCTTCCATAGCCACCTAAGGGCAGTATTACGGTCTAATTTCTGTATTGTCATCAAAAGGATGAAGCTGCCCGGGAGACGACCTCTGAAAGCGCAGGGTGGATGTGCACCGTCCTAGCGATGTTGCCTATGGTGACGCCGGCTTTCATGGCAACCAGCACCTCGTGTATCAATATTGAGGCGTGGGCCCCGATTATGTGGCAGCCAAGTATCCTGCCGTCTTTTCTTGACGCGAGGAGCTTTACAAAGCCGTCCCTGTCTTCTATTGCCTCGCCCATGGCCGTCCTGATGTACGGGTAGACCGCCTTTGCGTAATCGGCCCTGTCCTTCTTCAACTCCTGCTCGGTATGGCCCACGCTGGCCACCTGAGGCCAGCTGAAAATCGCGTGCGGCATCGCGGCATAGTCGACTGCGACTTTTTTGTCAGCATGCATGATGTTGTTGAATGCGTACTGCGCTTCGTGGTTGGCGCTGTGCTTGAACATATATCGGCCCACAGCGTCGCCAAGCGCAAATATCCCCTTGACGTTTGTCTCGAGGTACTTGTTGACCCTGACAAAGCCCCTGCCGTCCACCTGCACGCCTGTTTTGACAAGGTCAAGCGTGTCAGAGTTTGGCGTCCTGCCAGTCGCCACCAAGAGCTGATCTGACTCGAGGCTTATGACCTTGCCGGAAGAATTCCTTGCCTTGACAAAAAAAATGCCGCCGTTCTTTTTGCCAACAGACTCTGTGTCATAGCCAAGGTAAACATTGTATTTCTTGGAAAACACCTGCGTGAATTTTCTGGCGACCTCTTCGTCTTCATGCGGGATCAGCAGGTTGCCGCGCTGCACGATGTTGACCTTGGTTCCAAGTGCGCCAAAAAAGTGCGCCATTTCTGCTGCGATGTACCCGCCGCCAATTATCGTGAGCACGCGTGGCTGCTTTTTCAAGCGCAGGGCTTCGTCACTTGTCATAAAGCCGCTCCCGTCAAGTCCCTGTATCTTTGGAATGAAAGGGCGGGTGCCTGAAGCTATCAGGATCTTGTTTGCTTGAATCGTCTCACTGCCGACAGAGATCGTTTTGTCGCCGATAAACCTGCATTCGTGCGAGAACAGCTTGGGGTTGTCGATTTCAGAAAACGCGCTTCTTATGCCGTCTGACTCTGAATCGACTATGCCAGTGGTGCGCTTGGCGATGCTTTGGAAGTCTATCGAAAACTCGCCAACCTTGACGCCGAATTGCCCGGCGCTCCTTATTGTTTCGGCAACGTCGGCGCTGTGTATCAGCAGCTTTGAGGGTATGCAGCCCCGGTTAAGGCATGTGCCGCCCATCCTGCCCTTTTCGACGATAGCGACTTTCATGCCGCCGTGCTCTGCCGCCGCGTTTGCCACGTCAAGGCCCGAGCCGCTTCCAATTACTATCAGGTCGAATTCCTGCATGACATACTATCAGAGTATTTTCAGATAAATGTGTGGTTGTTTTTCCCTCTGTCAAGATATATAGGCAAGTGTGATAATGATTTTCCAGATAGGAGGTTCCCTGAAAAAGCTTGTCGTCCCATGATTTTAAGGACATGCTGGAACTTGTGCTCAAGCAAAGGCCTGAGCTGAACCCTGAACAGGTGAGAGATTTAATAGACGAAAAAAAGCGCAGGGTCGGCGCAGGTTACCTGACCGACCAAGGCGCGCTTTTCCTAGTTGCAGCCGACCTCGGGATCTCGTTTGACAGCATCCCCAAGGCGCAGTCGGGATTGAAGGACATTTACGTTGGGGCAAAGGAGGTGACGGTCGTCGGCAGGATAATGAATGTCTACCCAGTCTATAAGTTCACGAGAAAGGAGAGCAACGAGACGGCCGCGACCCGCACGCTCGTCATTTACGATAAGGACGCTAGGGTGAAGGTCAAGCTGTGGGACAGGCACGTGGGGATACCGGACGAGATGGGACTGCAGGCAGGCGACCTTATCAAGATAATCAAGGGCTACGTCAGGGCGGGGCTTGACGGCAAGCCGATAATCAACCTTGGCAGCTACAGCGCCATAGAGCCTGCGCGCGACGATTCTGCCGCGATCCCGAACATCGACTCGCTGACCATGACTGTAGATAGCATCAATGGCATGCAGGAAAGCGCTGTCGTCTCCGGCGTAATCAATTCCAACCCGCGCATCACAGATTTTGTCAACGCACGGGGCGAGGCGAGCAAGTCGCTCCAGCTGCAGCTTTCCAACGAGGCGGGCACCCGCACGCTCCGCGCGGTGATATGGAACGTCGACGAGTCCCGGCTGCCCAAGGTCTTCAAGACGGGCAGCAAGGCACGCCTTATCGGGGTCAGGATAAAGCAGGGCAACCCTCAGTACGGCAGCGGCGATTTCGAGATCCACGGTGACGAGGGCACGATACTGGAGTTCTCCGACTCGCAGGAGGACGTGGAGATGATGCCCTTGCGCATAATTTCTGTTGGCGAGGAGACGGGCAGGGGAAGCTTTGTATGCCTCGCAGCCGATAGGGCAGGCAGGCCGCTGACGCTCACGATTGACAACACTCTTGTCGGCTCCGGACAGCTGAGCGCCGGCACACTGATCGAGTGCGTCCCTTCAAGGATATTCGGCAACTCGGTCATGCTGTCAAAGGACGATTCATACATTCGCGTAATTGACGATGATGACCCCTCGTTCCCAAAGACGTCGAAATTCGAGTCCAAGATAAAGGACGTGCAGGTGTCGCCAGATCACCCCTACATTATCGAGGCAATAGTGCTCCAGGCGCCAGAAACTGCCGACGTTACGACCAAGGCCGGCGAGACCGTGCCTCTTACCTCCACACTCCTCGGCGACGACACAGGCGAAATAAGGCTGGTGGGCTGGCGCAATCAGAGCCCACTGGTGAACAGGCTGAGCGTAGGCGACAGGATAAGGGTAGCTGGCGCAACTGCAGGCGCCGGGCGCGAGGGCAAGACAGAACTGACGCTCAGGTCGTATTCCTCGATAGCCAGATTGAGCTAGCTCGCAGGAAATACAAATTAGGAAACGGCTGTCTTGTATATCGTTGATTGAAGAACCAAAAGCCGTCATCATCAATAGTCAGGCAGGCAAACGAGCTCAAGGCCCAGATACGCAGGCACTCTGCAAGGACTGATGAAAATTTCAGGGTCGGGATCGAGATCGAGATATGCCTTGTCGACGACAAAGGGATGCCGGTCAACGCCAAGCCTGCGATCGAGCGGCTAGGGAGGTACCACAACATCGACTACGAATACGGCGTCTGCCAGCTCGAATACAAGACCGACCCTGTGTCATTTGACAGCCTTGCCCGGCTCAATTCGCAGTTTGAAGAGTTCATAGAGCACCTTGACGCCACGATCAAAAAGGTGTACAGGAACGACGTTTTCCCGGTATTCCTCGGGGCCAACCCGTCGCCCTATGTCTTGAGGGACGGCCTCATCACGAACAAGCCCCGCTATCTGCGGCTCGCAAGGTGGCAGAGCAAGATCCCAGACGTGGAAATTGACGGCCAAAAGTTCAAGGCGCTGCACACAGCGGCAGCAATTCAGGGCTTCCACCTCCACCTGCAGGGCAGGAACCCTAACTTTACCGCGCAAATGTTCAACCACATCCTGAACCTGATACCGGCAGTCATTCTGCTTGGGGCCAACAGCAGGCTCTTTGCAGGTAGGGTCTTTTCGCTTCATGAGCCTAGAATCTACCTTTACGACCAGACTGAGCAGCAGAACTCGGGCTTTCCGGGCATCGCGAGGTACCTCACAGGTATCGAGGATTACGTCGATTACATCATTTCAAGAAAGCCGGTGGTTGCCAAGGACTATTTCGAGATGGTGAAGGAGCGGCACGACGACGCCCGGGTTCGGCTCAACACTGGCTTTTATCGTGTGGAGACAAGGGTGATGTCGGTCCAGCCGACGCCCAAAACAATGATGGCCATGATAGAATTTCTGGTCGGCTACCTGCACAGGGCGATACATGAAGAGAGGAGCCTGCGGCCGCTGCCTTCAGTCAGGGAGGAGCGGCAGGCGGTCGTGAGGTCGGGCTTTAACGCCAAGACGCACTTTAACATCATTGAAACCGTAAGGAGCCAGCTTGCTTTTGCAAGAAAGGGTCTATCAGATCTGGGCGCCAAGCCCGACTTTCTGGGCATCCTTGAGAGCCGACTAGAGAACAGAAACACCGCAGGCGAATATGTCGCCAAGCTGTGGCAGAGCAAGTACAACGGGTCTGTCGAGCAAACGTTGCTAGAGGTCGTTGCGGACATCTGGCAGAAAACAAGGAACAATCAGCCTATTATATGAAAATACGCTGCAGTTGTTTCCATTATGCAAGTCGAAGGCATCTGCATTTACGAATTTTGGCGAATATTTAATTGTGTTATCGATCATTACACTGATTGGTGGGATCCGGCGCTACAGCAAGAAGTCAAAGTCTGCAAATGCAAAGAATGCTGCCACAGGTCAAGGGTATTCTGCATGAGCCAAGAATGCAAGTGCTGCGACCTTGAAGACGCGTTTGCCCTGCTCACGTTAAGGGAGCCGGAATAATAACATCACTTGAATGGGATCGGAGGCGCTTCCATTTCGTCCATTATGATCTTTTTCAGGTCCGAAGCTGTTACTGGCTTGCGGGCAAAGCACCTTACGTGCAATTTTGGAAACATCCTCTTGAATTTGTCGTAGTAGATCTCAAAAGCGGTCAGGAAGCATACCTTGACTTTCTGATCGGTCTCCCTTATTTTCCTGTACAGCTCAAAGCCACTCATTTTGGGCATCCTTATGTCCAAAAGCAAAAGGTCGTACTGGCCGACGCGATATTTTGCCAGTGCCTCTTCAGGATCGTTAAATGCTACTACTTCGAATCCGTGTGCCTCCAAGCCCTTCTTGAGAACGGCGGTGATGTCCTGCTCGTCGTCGACGAACAGGATTTTAAGCCTTGTTTTATTTTTTACAGAACTTGAATCATGGGCATTGTTAAGCATTTTTTAATTGCTTTATTGTGCCTGCAACCTCCTATTAACTTTTGTACGCGTATTGTATTCAGCAACTGGAATCTTTTATCTATGCTATCAAACTATTGTACCACTGGTGTACGAGATTACATGCATCATAATGCACTCATAAGAATGCTGCTTGCAAGCAGCAATTGTAATGGCAAGCACAGGTAATGAAAACAGGACTGCCGTTCATGATGTCAGCCTCCATCCATACGTCAAGCTCGCAATAACATACATGGGCTTGATGATCGCCTTTGTCATTGTCGGCCTTGTCTACTATTCTGTTAACCTTGCATACGATCCAGCAGAGGTCGCATCCCCACTATACGCAGCCTATTACATCGCGCTGCTTGCCATCCCTAGCGCCACAATAGCCTGCCTTGCAAATAGAAAGCGGACAGGAGCATACATACCTTGTGTTTGCTGCTCTTGCCATTTCGCTGTCGCTCTTCATAGTAGGTCAGCTGGCAAACTCTGGCATGCGGTGGGATGTTGTCATCACGCTGCTAGTGCCGCGCACGCTCGTCGGAGTTTTGCCATCAAGAGCTCTCAACACTTTGGAGTAGTTATTGTGGATCAATCGGCCCAGAACCCGCGGGTGATGACGTACTGCCTTTCGGCTTCGTAGATGCTGCGGTAGACTTGCTCGTCGTCGACATAGTTGCGCAATATTCGAGCAGCAGTGTCGGCACCGACTCCATGCCCTGCCAGCACTATCAAGGCTTTCTTGCCAAAGTTGTTGACAAGCGACGCCACCTTCCAGGCCCGCTCGAACTTGTGGTTCTGCTCCGGCGTCAGCTTGCCGCCTGCAAGCCGGGTCCTGATTATCCTTGACATCTCATCGTCTGACCAGAAGGTTGCGGTAACAAGGCGCGACCGGCAGCTTGGGCATGAAACTTCCTCCGGCACATCCTTTGTCTCCATCACCCGCTCCCACTTGCCGCAGCGTATGCAGACGAGCCTGTGCTTCGTCTTGTCCAGCCGCTCTTTTACCAGCTCGATGACGCCCTTTTCCACGCTCAGCGGAGTCATGCCAGCCATCTTGCCCGAGTGCTCGATTATCGTCTTTGCCAGATCCGAAAACTCAGTAACCTCAAGCCAGTGTATCTTGATCGTGCCAGCCTTGATGCTGTCAAGCACCTGCTGCGTCTGAGCCATGTCGTACTTGTCGTGCACCAGCTCCCTTATCGACTCGGCGCTCACTGGAGTCTTGGAATACCTGTCATAGATCATGCGGGCCACTTTTTTGTCGTACACAGCCTCCCTGCTTATCATGCCAAACCTCTTGGCGACCATCCACACCTTCCAGTTTATGTTGTGGGTGCCAGTCAGAGCAGCGATGATGACTGGCTCGAGGTCGTAGACGTCCTTGAGCGTGGCTTCAAGCCTGCCCTGCGTCATCCTCGCGCTTGAAGTGAGCATTATCCGATAAGCGTCCGACCTTGACTCCACAATGTAGCCGAGCTGCGACGACAGAATCGTCGACAGAAGCGAGGCAAGGGTGTTATTCACCTTTGAGCCAAAGACGCTGTGTATAATGAGCATGTTGCGTGAAGAATAACTTTCAACCACTATGTTCTCCGAGTCCGGTATCACCTTGAGCGACTTGGCGGTGTCCTGCATGATGGCAGTCGACAGCTTGATGCGGCCGCCGGCAGCCTGGTTGCGTATAATCCCGACTTCTTCAGCAGTCTTGATGTCGACAGGTATCATTTCGCCGACCCAGTAGGGTATGTTGATTGCGGCGCCGCGCAAAGGCTCGACGTTTACCACCATCCTGCCTTCGTCGACTGACAGTATGCGCCACTGCGAGCCCTTGAGCACAAAGACGTTGCCCTTTTCGCCATAGTCGCCGACGAACTGCTGGTCGAGCGTGCCTATCCTGCGCTTGCTTATCGAGTCGATGACTTCGAACTTCAGGACGTGCGGGATCATGGAGAGATTCTCAAAGTAATACTTGTACGCCTTTATCTTGCGAACATAGGTGCGGTTCTCTCTGTCGTACTTGATTACATTGTGGCTTGCCAAAATGTCGAGGCAGCTTTCAACGTCAAAGAGGCTGACGTTTCGAAACGGATGAGCCCTTGTCACAAGGTTGTAGGCGTCGTCCATCTTTACAGGGTCACCGGTCTGCATGGCAAGCCCGACCAAGTGGTGCGCCATGACGTCAAGCGCTCCTTCGTGCATCTTTTGCTCCTCTATCGAGCCTTTCTTCATGCGCCTGATTATTGCAAGAGCCTCTATCTCGTCATCAGGGTTGTTGGTCACCACCAGCCCCTTGGCAAAGCTCCTCCTGCTATGCCTGCTGCGCCCGATCCTCTGCATCAATTTCGAGACCTGCCGGGGTGAGCCGTAATGTATCACCAGATCGACTGAGCCTATGTCCAGTCCAAGCTCGAGCGAGCTAGTACACACGACAATGCCAGCAGAGCCGGACCTGAGCGTGTGCTCGGTTTCCTCGCGCATTTCCTTTGAAAGCGAGCCGTGGTGGACATCGACTTTGATCTCACTCTGGTTCTTCAGGATCGTCCCGAGGTACTCTGCCTCGTCCCTTGTGTTTGTGAAAAGCAGGATAGAGCCTTCCACCTTGTTGCTCTTGACATATTCGGTTACGAAATGGGCGACGTTGTTGAGTGAGCCCTTGACAAACCGGACATCGATGTCATAGCCGCGCCTCGCCGAGTCGACTAGCACCGCGTGCTTTCTGCCGGCGCCTGAAACAAACTGCGCCGCCTGCTTCAGGTTGCCCACGGTGGCAGAAAGCCCTATCCTTGCCACATGCTGCGACGAAGCTGCCTGCAGCCTCTCCAAGCTGATTGACAGGTGCGCGCCGCGCTCGTTAGAGACGAGCTCGTGCACCTCGTCCACTATGACCCACTGTAGGCCCTTGAGGGCTGCAAGCATCTTGTCGCTTGTCAATACGACCGCAAGCGACTCGGGCGTAGTTATCAGGACGTCAGGCGGGTTCTCGACTATCTTCTTCCTTTCCAGTGTGGTCGTGTCGCCGTGGCGGATTTCAATCCGCAGGCCCTCGGACTGAGCGTACCTTATGACGCGCCTCATGACGTCATTGTTGAGCGCCCTCAGCGGCGTGATGTAGATTGCCCGGATCCTGCCTGCGCTGCCCTTTTCGTGGGCAAGCATCGTAAATACTGGCAGAACTGCAGCTTCGGTCTTGCCGGAGCCCGTTGGAGCCACGAGCAGGCAGTTTACCCTTCTTGCAATGACGGGCAGCGCCTTCTGCTGTATGGTGGTTAGAGATTCAAAACCTTCCTTTCTGAAATTTTCAATAATCAGCTGCTCTGTTTCTTTACTTTTCAGTGTTGTTTGCAGCTGTTCCTGACTGCTGCTGTCTGTTCCTCTTGGATTCAGAGCTTGATTTTTCATAGACCATTACCGCGAACAGGCCGGTGATGAACAACCCCACGGCGACCCATGCGTACGTGTCAAAGTTTGCAATTGCTTCTGCGGACATCCGTGAATAGTCATTATAGCGCCAATAAATATATTCGTTTTAGCACTCTTCAACCTTCCGGTCGCCGCAGCTTTCCCGGCCTGTTGGCAATAAACGATCGCAGTTCAGCTATATTATGCTGACTGACTGGTCAGTTATCTTTTTAAATGGAGTTCAGTTTTATCAGAAATATGTTAGGTAAGAAGACTTCCAATTCCCGGCCTAGTTGCTGCCGGCATATTGCTCGCCAGCATTACAGTGCCGATGGGAGTAATGGTAGTGTCTGCCCAGCAGCCGTCATCGTCTTCTGATTTCAAATTCGAGTACGTCAAGTCAGGAGGCATTGAGGGATAAATGAAAGGCTTGCCTTTGAATCCAAGACTTCATACGACTCTAAAACTAACGTGATCAAGAACGGCGGCGTGGTTGAAAGACAGCTCTCCGGCGCAAGCGTAGAGTCGATCAAGCAGGCAATTTCAGATAACAGGTTCTTTGAACTGCAGGGCTTTTACCCGCCAAAAGATGGAGTTGCCGACTACTTCTCGTACTCGCTGACAGTTACTATGGACGGCAGAGCCCACTCGGTATCGTGGGTTAACGAGTGGACTTTGGCAGAGCCTGTCCTAAAAGGCCTTGGCATGATAGTGGGCGCAATACAGCAGGAGTACGATAACGCCTCTGAGCCTAGCATGGATAATGGAGAGAGAAGGATCACTGAAACGATGGTAAAGCAGTCAGCGTCGCATAATGCAGAAGGGCACGCTTCGCACCAGGCCGCGTATCTGCTTTTGGCCGAGCAGGTTATGTCTACAATGGCGCGCCGTCACGTTCACGATCAACAGGTCCGTTGACATTCTTGTATACCACGATGTTACAGATTAAGCCGACGACAGCTCGAATGGCATTGCATACCGTGTTGTAAACAGCAGGTTCTATGCAGTGAAACGCTGCTAAGGGATGTGACTTCGGGCAGCGTCAATTTCGCAGGCTAGGTCATACTGGCGCGCGCGCGCAGAGGTACAACAAGCGACGCATTCACTATAGTCGCAATCGTTGATGCTCTGAGAAAGCCTGTTACATCCAAGACAGCTGCTGAAGGCAGGTCGTTCACGGTTGATGTGGTCGGAGAAAGGTTTGTTGTGCGCGTGCGACTGACTGAGAGACGATCCAGCAGCTGATAGACAACTATAACGGCAAGAACAGCATCATGTCACCGGCAAGCTTGTCCGCGGCGACGGCGGCTTTAACCAGCCTTGGTCGTGGCACCTTGACCCAGACAGCGTGAGGATGGCCGATGTCTCTGTAGAGGTATGCGACGGAAGGCCGAGCTATGTGTGTGGAGGAAAACCTTGACGAATGGCTCAGCACAGTTGGCGACAGCTACTGCCTGTGGGGAAGCAAGGTAGTGGCGATAAACTAAAAATCCTACTTTCTTTTTCCTTTTCAGCTCAGCTGCGGCTCTCTTTCCTTGAAGTGCCGCTGCACCGGCTCGATTATCTTGTTGACATAGGTCGCAGTCGCGTTCTTCAGGTCCATCGGATGTATCTTTTTTGCAATGAAGTCGCTCTCAACATCCTTGTAGCTTGAATACATTACGCTGCCCCCGTATTTTGCAGGGCGTTCTATGACAAAATCCTTGAACTGGTGGAACACTACATAGCGCACAAGCTCAAGCACAGGGTTCCCTTCTGCGACCCCCACGGGGCAGAACGCTTTGATTATCTTGTCGCGAATAGTCTTTTCGTCGTCGTGTATCAGTATGCCGCTTGCCGGCTTGCTCTTGCTCATCTTGCTCGATATCTCGGCGTCTTCGGCGGCGTTTTCGTCAAGGCCCATTCGCACAGGCTCGGACAGCCCCGGCAGCAGGTGGTGGTGCACGACGACTGGGACCTTCCAGCCAAGCTTAGGGAATATCTCGCGGACAAGCATATGGATCTTGCGCTGGTCCATGCCTGCGTGCACGATGTCGAGGTCGAGCGCTTTGATGTCGACTGACTGCATCGGCGGGTACAGCAATTGCGACAGGTCGAGGTTCTTCTCGCCCTCGCTCCGGCCCATTATGGTAAGTGAGCGCATCGTCCTTGCCAAGGTCATGTGCTTGCTGAATCGCACGAAATTTTCCCAGTAGTCTTCGTGCTGCCTGTAGAGATCGCTGCCAAGCACGACGTTGATGCCGGGGCAGAAGAACCGGAAGGCGTCGGCGTAGTATTGCGACACCTGCTTTATCCTGTTCCAGTCGCCGCCCAGCTTGTCGTTGATGTAAGTGTGCCAGTCGGCCAGAAAAACGGTGGTGTTGATGCCTGCCTTGATAAAGTCGTTTATCTTGAAGCCGGTAAGTATTAGGCTGCCAAGGTGAAGCACGCCGGATATTTCAAGGCCGATGTAGTGCCTTGGATGAGCGGTAGTTTCAAGGAGCGCCCGGAGCTCGTCGGCAGTAACCACTTCCTCGGTAGGCTCCCGGGTCACAAGTGCCAGCCGCTCTTCGGTATCCATTGTTGTATGAGAAATGCGTCTAACACGCTTCTATAAATCTTGTACGGCCACAGGTTCGCCAAGCCAAATAAGCAAAAGAACACAACAAAGATGATCCGTGCAAAAAAGCAGGGTGAAACCTGCGCCCTCATGCATGGAACCCCGTAGGGACTGCAGGAGCGGGCACCTCTGAAAAACAGATGTGAAGTTCCTGCATCTCTACGTAATTATTGAAAAATTTTCAACCGCCTTTATATTATATTTTGAGCGATAGTAGGCGTGAAGAGTCATCCTTACCTGTTTGCAGTTATTGTTCTATCATCGTTCCTCGCTTTGCTGCTGCCGCCAGCCTTTGCGCAGGAGAAGGTAGAGCCGGAAGCTGCTTTAGACAGTGCAGAGGATGACAACCTTAGCCTGAACGCGACAGATACGGATGGCGAAGAAGTTCCAATACTTGAACAGGTGTCTGACAAGGGCATTTACAGGGTGCAGCTCAGGTGGGCTCAGCTCCCGCTGAACCCTGAAGACGCCTTTGCATTGGAGGTGGTGTTCCTCAATGCAAGCTCTCCGAGAGCTAACAGCACTTCGTTCCCGCAGGCAGAAAGCAACGTCACCGGCTCCGGCTCTGAAGCCGGTGCCACAGTTCCTGACATCATAGAGACGCCCCTGCCCGTGGAAAGCTATGACATAACCATGTATGCTGACGACGGAACAGAGCTGTGGAAGCAGGTGAACCAGCCCGGCCAAGGCGGGAGGTCAGGCCAGAGTATCCAGCTTGAAAGCAACTACACTGGCCCTGTCACAATAGAGATAACTAACATCAGGCCCGGCTGGGAGACTGCCACTGCTGCTGCAAGCGGGGAGGACATGACGGATTCAGTCACATTCACTGCCACTGTCGTGCCAGAATTCTCGGTCATTGCTGTTCTCCCGCTTGCAGTTGGCATTGCCACTGTCCTGGCACTCCGCTTGAAG
>DAINRX010000002.1:5574-8270 GCA_036741635.1 Nitrososphaera sp. | reverse complement strand
TTTCGGCACTAGTCGGAAGAAAAAAGCAGGAATCCGGGATAAAGATGATTATCTACGTCGGGCAGTGCTCTGCATTCTAAGAGAGTCCGTCATTGCGTTCAGGGCGAGTGTGGCTTCACAATTCGATAACTATGATTCCATCAATACCCTGAGACGCATGGGTCTTAGTATAGACGACAACATTCTGAACAAAAGTCAGCCTTTACCTTGAAGAACATTCAGGGCTTTTCCATAGAACATTTTTTCTTTTGCGACCATTCAAAATATCCCTCTACATGTACACAGTCAACTGTAATAGTCATGTGTGGCCGCATGTGCACGCCCCTTATGTAACAATAATCTGAAATCGATAAATTGCATGTGCCAAAGTTTTTGGCATGAGTAATGGAGATATCATTTCATGGGACAAGGCCATCGACAAGAAGGTCAAGTCAAGCGACGACAAGGATCTTGGCAAGGTCCAGAGCATAACCCGCGATTACATTCAGACAAAGGAGGGCAGGGTAAGCAAGAATTACTATTTCATCCCTAAATACTACCTTACAGGGTACGACGGAAGCAACCTGTGGGTCTCCCTGACAAAGGACGAGGTAAGGTCAAGATTTGAGAAGGAAAAGGAGCCTGAGCCCACGGAACTTGAGACGCCCGAGTACGAGGCGCGGAGAACCGAGGTAACAAGGCGGTACCCCGACTTTGCTTCAAACATACCGATGTACAGCCCCTCCGCCGCAGCCACGGTCCAGGTGCCGTGGGAGAAGCTCATTGGTAAGAAGGTCAAGTCAAGCGACAATAAAGACCTAGGAGAAGTGGAAAGCGTCGCAACCAACTACATCGAGGTCAAGGAAGGTATGGTGAGCAAGAAGCACTACTACATCCACAAGCACTACCTCCAGGGCTTTGACGGCGACAACCTCCATGCGGCACTTACAAAGGACGAGGTCAAGGACCGCTTTGAGCGCGACAGCCCCCCGCCGCCTTCAGAGTTCGAAAGCGCGGAGTACATGGAGCAAAAGCGCAGGGTAGAATCGCAGTACCCGCAATTTCTGCACGGCGTCCCGTGGATGGCAAAAGAGCCCGGGACTGAAATCCCGGTTGACTTTTCCGGCACCACCTACAACATCCCTTGGGATGAGATAATCCACAAGCACGTGCGGACAAGCGACAACGTCGAAGTGGGCTATGTCGAAAGGATTGGCAACGAATTCATCGTGGTTAGGGAAGGCGTGTCAGACGTCCACATCTATTACGTCCCCAAGACGTACATCCGCGACTACGACGGGTCGCAGCTGTGGATAGAGGCGCCAAGCACGCTTGTCAGGCCGAAATTTGAAAAAGAGTCCGAGCCCACGCTCGAAGAGCTGAGGGCGCTTGCCCGTGACGCTCCACGCTTCAAGAGGACAACACCGGCAAGAGAGCAGCCGCCGGCGCAACGCACGGGCGGCACCGACACAGTAGTCGTGGAGGAAGAAGTTGACCTTGACGAAACTGGCAAGACGACGGGAACTACCACTCGAACGACAACAGAGGAGAGCACCTAGCTCTATTATTACCCTATTTTTATTACAGGCGCGTAATTCGCAAGCCACTCCTTGTGCTTCCTGTACTCCGGGTCTGCAGAGCTCACCAGCTGCCAGAACCGGGGCGAGTGGTCAAGCTCCACAAGGTGCATCAGCTCGTGTATTATGACGTAGTCGATGACCTCGAGCGGCGCCGCTGCCAGGAGCAGGTTAAAGTTCAGGTTCCTCTTTTTTGAGCAGCTGCCCCACCGCGACTTTTGGTTCTTTATTGACACCCTGTTGTACTGCAAATTGTGCTTGCTGGCAAGCGTCGGAAGGCGCTCGGCTATTATCTTGACTGTCTGCTCCCTGTACCAGTCCTGCATCTGCCGCCTATATGTGCGCCTGTCGGTGACGTGAAAGGTGATTATTTTCATTGCTCCCGAGACTATGGTTGACTGCAGCCTGTCCTTGACGACATTGAAGCGGTACTTGCTGCCAAGGAAGTAGACGGTGCCCGGCTCACAGCCGCCGCAGCGCTCCTTCAGCCTGCCGTAGTATTGCGACGTCTTGAGCAGCCAATCCCGCTTTTTTTCGACAAAGCTTGACAGCTCCTCTGCATTGTAGTTCACAGGGACAACTGCGTGGATGCCGTGGATCCCTGAGACGAGCCTGAGCCTTCTTACCCTTTTGCTCGTGCGAACATTAATCTGCAGGGTCTGGCCGTCGTCTAGGGCAAGCGACAGCGACCACGACGACGACAAGCTGATAGTCGAAGGCTCGATCCTTGCAGTTGTTAAAGAACCTTGTCGCAAAAAGATATTACCAATTCAGTTCGATATTTTTGTCATGCCCCGCGGCACCAGGGTAAAAGCGGGCGAGCTGGCAGGCAGGCTGGCGGCGCTTGATATAGACGAGGGAATAAGGATAGAGCGCGCAAGCGGCGGCATCAAGATGTTTATCAACAGGAGCCCTTCAGGCGTTTTCATAGTGCAGTTCGACGACTCTAAGGATTTCCAGTGTCTGGCATCAGCAAAGCAGGTTGCCGCGCTTGTCAGGGCGAAATTCGGAAGCAGGTTTGTAGCCTGGATTTACTGAAACGCGGGGAAAATTCTTGCCAAATGATCAATCATGGGTTATTGTATAGGATTGATGTTTTGATCTCATCCTTGACGTAAGTCAAGGCGTGTTCCGCCGCAT
>DAINRX010000002.1:0-5474 GCA_036741635.1 Nitrososphaera sp. | reverse complement strand
CAATAAGGCAGAGTGAGTGGATATGCTCCATAAGAGATTCTTCTCTTGACACGTGGCGAATGGCGATGAATTATAAACGTTTGTGGAATTCTTATTATATCATGATAGTTTCGCGATTTTGCGAAATTGTGATGCAGCGAGATCGCTTGCCGCTAGATCACGCCGGCCTCGCGCAATTTTCTCGGCAGGTACACTTCTGCCAGGTACTTGAAGCCGTGCTTGAAGAACGCGTCCAGCTCGCACTTTTCCTTGCGCTTCAGGAACAGGTTTAGCTCCTTTTGCCACTGCTTGTCTTGGAACCACGGTTTTTTCTTCATGTCGTTTGCCCTGTTCAGGTCCTCGTCGGATGCGGCGAGTCTTGCTACTTCTGGTATATTGTATTCGTAAATGTCAGAGAACATCATGCCAAGCACCTTGGCGTCAGGCGTCACAAGGCGGTCGCTGTCGTAGCTCAGCGATTCACTACCGATCTTGTAGCGCAGCGCGATGCCAAGGCCCCAAGGGTCGGCGTCTGCAAACACGACGACCGGCTTTTTCCACTCTTCGTTGAGTGCTTTTACCATCATTCTTGTCGCCCTGTCCGGCTCGCCTGACCCTGTCAGCAAGATAGCGTTGTACTTTTGTATGAATCCTGACTTGCGGATGTTGTTGAGCACCGTGTCCTTTTCCACTACCATGACAAAGTCGGCCTTGACTTTCATTATCTCGACGTCGCGGATGTTTGTAGGAATAAGCTGCGACGTCGCTCTGCTGCCGAGGTTGCAGTCTATAACGTCGCCTCCGACCCGGAGCGTTATGGGCCCGGAGATCATGCCCTTGGGCTTTGACGTGACTGAAAACTCTTCACGGGGTACGCCCGTCAATAATTCAATCGCCTTGATGGCGTCGTCCGAGTCCTCTTGGCTGTTCCAGAATTTTTGCTTGTTCTTCTCATCGCCAACGGTACTCAAAGTAGCGTAATACATTCCCCTTATCGTGCTCTCCATCTCTTCGTCAAGCAGCTTGCGCACGGCATTGGCCATAACAAGGTACTGCGCAAACGTGGGGATTTTCTTGGTGCTATCGGGGCTTATGCCGACGGCCTTGTCGCCAATTGTCAGCATCCTCTTTTCTTCAGACCAGACTGTGTTGTCGTAGCCTACCTTTGGCACGTTCAGGACAGGCATGGTCTTGTCAACCATCAGGTCGCTGCTGACATCCTTCATTATCAGCTTGATTTTCTTAGTCACGTCTTGATGGCGTTTGTCTTCTGGCATCTCCTACTTGCTCTTCCTCCCTTTTTTGCTTGGTTTGTCATCTATCACGGTGTCCAGAGTCCTCTGACCTTTCTTATCAGCGTCTTTTCGTAGCGTTTCAGGTATGGCGACTTTTTCTTTTTTCTTGCTCCTTGCCTTTGACATCTTGCCCTTTTTTCTTGCAGCATTGAGGGCAATCTGCTCCCTGTCCGGCTTGATCATTTCGCCGTCGATCTCGGCTGCTTCTTCTGCCTCCTCTTCAAGGCGCTTGCCAGTGATCTCGTCTTCCTTCTCCTCAATAACTTCTGTGCCAGTGATCTCGCCTTTCACGTGCTTTTCTGCCAGTTCGGTGAATGCCTGCTCGAGCTTAGTCGAGTCAACCTTTATGGACTCGGAAATCGCGCTCACGATAAGCGGGATATAGTACTTGTACAGGTTCAGCCTGCTTGCCGCTTCTTTCATGCGAAGCTCCTTGCGGATCTGCGCGCTCACCTTGCGATACAGGTCTGATAGGCAATACTTCATGTATTTTTTCAGGTCGCCTTCCGATGCGATGCTCTCCTTGCCCGCAGTCTTGTATGGGATCTTGGTCGAGCAGATGTGGAAAAAGATGTGCAGCGGCAGGAGCTCGACTGCCCTGTCTGACTTGACGTCTGGGTTTGCAAACTGCTCCTTGACCTCTTTTTTCGTGACGCCCATCTTGTTAATTTCCACTTCCGAGACGACCTCCCTTGCAACGTCTGACCCTTCGTCGTATAGGAGCGGGATCTTGTTTGCAAAGCGGTAGAGCTTGAACGACGGAATGTCGCCGCCGTATGCTATGCCGCATTCAACTATCGTGGGCCTGTTGTTGATTACACACGTGCGGGAAGAATAGGCAGTAAGCGACGGCTTGAGCATCTTGACTGAGATCTGGGGCCTCTGGACCTCGGAATTATTCTCAGAGCCTTCCGCAGCAGGGACGATTTCCCTAGTGGTGACAATAGTATATTCGGAGGTCATGCCTGCAGTCAAGATCTCTTCGCCGATTGGGCTCAGGTGATCCGTGTTTGCCTGCTGGAAGCTAGTCTGCTTGCAGACGTTCACCACCCTTATGAGCTCATGCTCTGTATATTTGTCAGCGGGCTTGGTCTCAAGCTCCGCCTTGGCAATGATGTCCTTGGCCTTTTCATTTGACATCTTTTGAAATGACGCCGACAGGACTCCCTGCAAAGTAGTCTTTTGGTTCATAAAGTTCATTACGGCCTTCTTGAGCGTCTGGAGGTCCATGTCCGCCGGGTGCGGAAGCACTTCCTTTGCCGGCTGCGGCATCACTTCTGTCCTTCGCTCAAACGTGACCTTGCCCTCATCTGTTTCGTATTCAAAGATGGCGTAGGGGTTGACCACGCTTGTCTGGCTGATGTAGTCGTTTATCTTGTTCTTGATGTTGTTCCTTGTAATAGGCGAAAGCCTTGCCCGCAGGACTGCCTCGACCCGAAATCCCGACTCGCCGGCGATCCTAGCCTCGTCGCCCTTGACCGCCTTTTTTGCAAGCACGATGGGCTTGTTTGTGCTAATGTCCGTCCTGAGCTCAAAGTAGTATTCCGAGTTTTCTTCGATCGACTTTGACCAAACCTTGAGCGGGTGGCTGGTGTCCTTTGTGGAAAAAGCCGCTATCATTTTCAGGCCGACGCCAAACAGCCCGCGCTGCTGCTTTTCGACATACTTGCCCGATGTCAGGAACGAGCAGACCGCCACGGGCACCTTATCCGACGGCACCCCGATGCCGTTGTCCTCGCAGGTTATCGTCCATAGGTCGTTTGCGGGGTCAAGCATCTTGAGCGACAGCGAAATCCTCGGCAGTATGTGGGCGGTCTCGCATGAGTCGAGCGAGTTCTCGATAAGTTCCCTTATCGCCATGTATAAAATGCGCTCTGTGGTAAAGCCGGCGAGAGCAGAGTTGTCGACAAAGAACTCTGACTCGGCCTTTTTGTCATACCTGACCTTGCTTTTCGGCGTGACCGGCTTGGCCGCCTGCGCAGTTGCAGCAACCTCAATAGTAGCCTTTTGCTTCAATCGTTGAGACTATTTCGCTTTCTCAATTTAAGTGATTGCTCAAAATTTAGCATCCATAATGTCAAGAAAAGTTGCCGTGCGCTGGCATCCTAGTCTATTTGAGAGCCGTACGGCGTGGTCGCGTTTTTGAGCTCCTTCACCTGGAAGCTGGGAAATTCCAGCAACAGCCGCTTTTTGCCTTTCTGTATGACGATATAGTCAGAGCCAGAGCCCACAACCATGCCATCGACCAGATCCTTGAGCTTGGTCATGCTATACCATAAGACGTGGTAGGGTTGTAATATAATTTCTTATAGGGCACGGGTTTAATGTGCTCTGACTGGAAGATTCGATTAGTAGATGCTTCTTCTTCTCCTATTATTGCTCAAGCAGACAATTATTATTCCCCCAGACATACTCATATCTATAATCGGGGTAGCCGCTGCGACGCTCACTACTTCGAGCTTTTTGCCCGAGATAATCAAGGCCTATAGGACCAAGAGCATGGGAGACGCGTATCAAGATACCTGATATGACCGTGTTTGCAACGGGCACCGTTCTCTGGATGGTCTACTGCATATACAAGAGCGATCCCGTGATAACCGGTGCAAACGCCATTGCGACTGCGTTCAACGTCGTCGTCGTCCTGCTCTGCATGAAATTTGCGTATAGCAAAAAGTCGACCAAGATAGTCTAGACATCGTCTCCGCTGGCGGTGAACTGGTACGGGTTGTTCCGCTGGCTCTGGTTCACAAGCGCGATGCTGTTTCTCACGAGTTGGTACATGCTGTCGTGGCAGGGGCAGGTGCACATCTTCGTCACGGGCGAAGAAGAAGAAGAAGAGTCGACGATCATCTCTTTGACAAAGCCCTTGCACGAACCGTGCTCGTTGTTCATGCAGTCGTCGGTCTTGAACACAATATCATATAGTTACAAAAACAGTATTTATTTCATCTGCATTTGGTCATCTTTCCTTCCTTCTTTTTCTTTCTCTCTTTTTGTGTTCCGTAAAAGCGTAGTCTATTAGATATCGCTACAAAAAGTGGGTGTGTGTGTGTGTGTATTATATCACAGAGGAGAGTAAAAGACGGTTTATTGTCATAACCTGTGCTTTTTCTTCTTCAAGTTTTCCAAGGGGTATCTTGTCTTTCCTTCCAAGAATTGTACAACGCAGTATCTAATGAGTTCAAGTGTAAAGTCTGGAAACTTGTCAAGGTGTGACAATATCTCATCCTTTGTATCGCGCCCAATCTGTTGAACAATGCTGTCATCGCCCAAATACTGTTGCAATAATTCTATCCATTTCTCTACGTCTATTTCATCCAAGCTTGCGGCTACAACAGTGCCAAGCAATGAAAGGCGGAAGCAAGGTACGCCGTTCATCTGGAAAACCCTTGGTCCCCTCGTAGCTGGCAAAAAACCATCCACTTCTACAATACCTGATGGAACAAGATTGTCGTTTAACTCCTGATATACGTGGGTGTAGGCATTTCTGAGAGAGATCTCGAATTTCTTTGCAAGTTCTTTTGCCAATGCGCCCTTTGTCATGCTAAATAGCTGCTGCACCAGGCAAACCAAGATGTACCTCTGATGCGTTCCCCTAAGAGAAATTCCGGAGGCTTGACTCTTGGGGAATATACAGATTTTCATGTTCGGCGACATTGTCAGCATTAAATATCATCGATCAATATCTCTCTCTCACACACAAGGAGAAAAAGGCTCAGGTTACGTACGCCCTTTCTCCATGCTGCGCCAAGTCGAGTCCGATTTCTTCTTCCTTTGGAGTGACCCTTATTCCGCCGGGCCATACCATATCCATCACCTTGATAATGGCTGCAGTTATGCCTAGTGACCATGCTATGGCTGCAAAAGCACCGACTGCATTTTCATACAGCTGTGCAGGGTTGCCGAATGCTAAGCCGTTGTCACCCCACGGAGTGAACCTCTGTTCAGCGAATGTTCCTGTCAGGAGCGCGCCTATCAAACCTCCAATGCCGTGCACTGCCCATGTGTCAAGTGCGTCGTCCCACTTGCGACGGGTCTTGAACACAACTGCAAAATAGCAGCCTATTCCGGCCGCGATTCCAATGACGATTGCAGACATTGGAGATACGAATCCAGATGCCGGCGTGATGGCCACAAGTCCTGCAACTGCGCCAGAGGCTGCGCCGACCGTCGAAGGTCTTCCAGTGTGCGCCCACGATA
>DAINRX010000001.1:37698-45490 GCA_036741635.1 Nitrososphaera sp. | reverse complement strand
TTTTTACTCCTTGTCTATGAACTCGTCCGGGTTCGGTGGCTCCGGGTTCAGTCCCTTCCTCTTCCTTACCTCGCCAACCAGGTTGCGGAAGATCGAGTTTGGAACCGGCTGCCACGCTTTAAAGTAGCTGTTCCACATCGCCTTGCCGGCGGTAGCTCCCCTCATCTTCTCTGACAGGTCGAACGTCTCTGACGCCGGCACCTCGCCCTGAATGATCGCAATGATGCCCTTCTGCTCCACGTTCAAGAGCTTGCCGCGCTTGCCAGACAGCACGCTTGACACCTGACCTATCAGGTCCTGCGGGCACTTGACTTCGATGCCAAGTATCGGCTCTAGCAACACCGGGTCGGCGATGAGCATAGAGCCTAGCATTGCCCTCCTTGCTGCAGGCATCAGCTGCGCAAGGCCTCTGTGCGCCGGGTCTTCGTGTGGGACAAAGTGGTGAAGGACGAATTTTACTCCCCTCACCTGCTCGTGGGCTATAGGTCCATTGTGGATTACGTCGTCAAAGCCTGACCTGATAGAGTCCATCGACTCTTGAAGGAACTGGACACCCTTTGTTTCGTCTACCAGCATGTTGCCGCTGACGTCGATTGCGGCGACGCTCCTTGCCTCGTCCGCGCTCCATCCCTTGTCCCTCAGTATCTTGGCCATCTCTTTCTTGTCCATGTCTTCCTTGAGCTTGCCTGTCCTTATCATGTCAAGTATGTCGTCAGGGATCGGCTCGACGCGCATAAAGATCTTGTTGTGCTTGTTGGGCGACTTGCTCATTATAGGCCCTGCCTTCATGCGTATGGTTTCGCGATAGTTGATGAGCGGAGGCGTGGTGACGATGTCAAGGCCGGCTTCCTGCAGGAGCGATGTCGCGATTTCAAGGTGGAGGACGCCCATGCCTGCCATGAGGGTCTCGCCGGTTTCTTCGTTAATCTTGACTACAAGGTTGGGGTCTTCGACGGTTATCCTGCGAAGCGCCTCGACCAGCTTGGGCAGGTCCTTAGGGTGCTTGGGCTCGACTGCTATCGTGACGACTGGCTCAGAGACGTATTTTATCGATTCAAACGCCTGCGCGCCCTTCATCGTAGATATCGTCTCGCCTGCGACTGCGTATTCAAGCCCGAGCAGCGCCGGGATGTTGCCTGCCGGGAGGACACTAACGACTTCGCGGGTGTTGCCCATGTAGATGTTGACCGACTGGACCCTGCCAGTTCTTTTTGCGTCAACGAGGTACACTTCGTCGCCATCCTTTATCGTGCCGGAGTAGAGCCTGCCGGTAGCGACCCTGCCTGCCTGCGGGTCGACGTTAATCGTGGTAACCATCATGAGCGCCGGGCCCTTTTCGTCGCATGCAATAAGCGCCTTGCCGATGTCGGAGTTGAGGTCGCCGGGCCAAATCTTGGGGATTCTGTATTTCTGCGCGACATGGGGCGGCGGATGGTGTTCAACTACCATGCCAAGCACCGCGTCGTGCAGGGGCGACCTTTCTGAAAGCACCTTGATGGCGTTCAGGTCGCTGCTGGTGTAGGCGTCGTAAACATCCTTGAAGCTGACGCCCTTCTTTTGCGCCATCCTAAAGTTAAAGCCCCATCTGTCCTTTGCAGAGCCAAACGCCACGCTGTTGCCCTGAATGCTGACCTTCCACTTTTCCTTGACTTCAGGCTCGGCGTAAATGTCTATCAGCTGGTTAAAGTGGGCAATGATGTTGGACAGCCACTTTTGCATAGCTGGCGGGTCCAGCCTCAGCTCTTTTACGAGGCGGTCTATCTTGTTGATGTACAAAACAGGCCGTACGCGCTCTTCAAGGGCCTGCCTCGTGACAGTCTCTGTCTGGGTCATGATGCCCTCTACAGAGTCTGAAACGACAACCACACCATCGATAGCGCGGAGCGCGCGTGTCACCCTGCCTGTAAAGTCGATGTGGCCGGGCGTGTCTATCATGTTGATGACATAGTCCTTGCCTTCTGTTTCGTAGAATAGCGTGACATTTGCTCCCCTGATTGTCATCTGACGGTTCTGCTCCAGCTCCATAGAGTCCAGCGCCAGAGCCTGGCCGGCAACAGATGGAGAGATGATGCCTGACGCAGCTAAAAGGCTATCGCTCATGGTTGTCTTGCCGTGGTCTACGTGGGCAATGACACCAAAATTTCTGATCTGATCCTTGTTACCAATGATTCTCAGTATATCCTGAGTTGACTTGAACTTCGGCATACGCTCAAGCAAAAAAAGTTTGGCGCAGGACTATTAAATGTATCCTAGAGTTCTTTACATACATTGATTTAATAGTGACAGAAGAAGCCTCAAAGGCAATGGAGATAATAACGCTTGGCCACACGCCGGACGCCGATGACGCGTTCATGTTTTACGGCATTGCCTCTGGCAAGGTAAGATCGAAATTTGCAGTCAAGCACGTCATCCAGGATATTGAAACGCTCAACAGGCGCGCCCTGAAACACGAGCTGGACGTGACCGCGGTCTCGGCCCATGCTTTTGCTTACCTGAAGGATTATGTCATTTTAAAGAGCGGCGGCAGCTTCGGGCTCAACTACGGCCCGATAGTGATAGCAAAGAACAAGATGACAAAGGAGCAATTGCAAAAGTGCACGATTGCCATCCCAGGCAAGATGACTTCGGCAAACTTACTGCTAAAGCTAGCAATCGGCAATTTCAGAGAAAAAGAAATGTCGTTTGAAGCGATCCCAGACGCTGTCTTCTCCGGCAGGGCAGACGCGGGGCTTGTGATACATGAGGCGCAGATAACTTATGACAGGAAAAAATTCACCAGTGTGCTTGACCTTGGCAGCTGGTGGTCCACCAGCACAGGCGGCCTGCCAGTGCCTCTTGGCATCAACGTGGCAAGCGCCCGGACAATGAGCAGGGATCAGATAAAGGAATTCAGCGAACTTTTTACAAGGTCGATTGCGTACGGCCTTGATAACATCGATGCTGCAGTCGACTATGCTATGCAGTACGGGCGCGGCCAGCCAAAAGAAATGATAACAAAGTTTGTCAGAATGTACGTCAACGACCTGACGCTTGACATGGGCAAAGACGGCAGGAGGGCAATTGAAAAGATGTTTGAAATGTCAAAAGAACGCAAAATAATTGGCGGCGATACAAGCGTCGAAGTAGTGTAACTAAAAAACTGTTCGGACGGTACTGTAGCATTGCCGTCGACTGACTGACTGACTGCCTTTTGATTTGCTGTAACAACTCGTCGGCTATCGCTATCGTAGTCAGATTTGATAGTAGCTGATCATCTGCTGCTTGCCCTTGTCAGTTAAAACCCATCTTTTATTGGCAGAATCCTTGATTATCCAACGGTTTTCTGTCAAAAAGTCTATCCAGATTTCCACTAATTGACTATCGCCATCACACTTTGCGATTATCTGATCTTCCATTAGACCATCATGCAAACAGTCCAGAATGTACATAGCTTGCTTCAATCCTGAAAGCTTAAGGGGATTATCGTTATCGCTTGGATTTGACGTGAAACTTCATTCCTCCTATCATTTTCATGATATACAAGCCACCAGCCCTCTAAATAATAAGTAATAGTGTCAAAGTAGTTAAGTTTATTGGTAGATTATGTCAAATAATGGACTAATGATACGATTTTAGCCATTACTGCTTGATAGTGGTTATAGAGAAAGCCCATGACAAAAGTATATCCTGCAATACGACAAGTCACAGGTGCCCATTTCTTATGCTAATGACACCACTAGCTATAAAGTGGACTATATCGATGGCAATGCTGTCGTGCTTGAAACAAAGTCATATTCCATCATAGCGGCGCAGAACACACAAAATTATTAACACTCTCGAGCTCTTTCTGGGTGTTGAGAAGTATTTTACATTCAGAGAGACCTCTTCCTCACAATGAGCTCTTAAAGATAGCCGAGTCGCTTGAGGAGCAGCAATCGTCTAATCCAGTCTGCGTATAATGTTGAAGAACGTATCGCGCTGCGCTGGCTCGCGCTTGATCTCCCTGACTAGGCTGGCCATTTCCTGAAGCGACGTGCCGGTTGCCTTGCCTGCCGCCTTGAATATCTCTTCAGAGAACGCTGTCCCCACCATGTCGTTTCCGCCGTACGAAAGCGCCACCTGCGCTACTTTCTTGCCAAGCGCCACCCAGTACACTGAAACATTGTTGAGCACGTTTGCCAGAAGCAGGCGCGACACAGCTATCACGCGCAAATCATAAGTGGATGGGCTTTCAGCAGTCACCAGCCCTTTCTGCTCCAGCTCAGTATTTTCAAGGCTGAACTTGAGCGGGATGAACGTCGTGAACCCCTTGGTCTTCTTGTGAAGCTCTCTTATCCTTATCACGTGGTCGACAACGTGCTCAGGCTTTTCCACGTGGCCAAAGAGCATGGTGCAGTTGCTCTTCAACCCGAGCTCGTGCGCTTGGCGCGCGGTGTCGAGCCACTCGTCGCCAGAGCACTTGCCTACCACTATCTGCTTTCTCGTGTCAGGGTGGAATATCTCTGCGCCTCCTCCGGGCAGCGCGTCAAGCCCCGCGCTTTTCAGGCGCGACAGCACTTCTTTTATCGAATTTCTCGTCAGCCGGGCAATGAAGAATATCTCTGCTGGCGTGAACGCCTTTATCTTGACCTGCGGAAACTCGGCCTTGATAGCCCTCATCATTTTTTCGTAATAGTCAAGCCCCAGCTTGGGATGAAAGCCGCCGACGATGTGCAGCTCGGTTGCGCTCATCTGCTCGACCGCTATCTTTGACCTTGCGACTATCTGTTCGGTCGTAAGCGTGTAGGCGTCGTCCTCGTTTCCCTTGCGATAGAACGCGCACAGCGGGCAGCTGGCGGCGCACACATTAGTGTAATTCAGGTAATAAGAAGCGACAAACGTCACGGTGTCGCCGCACAGGTCGTGCCTGACCCTGTCGGCCGCAGCCCCCAGCAAGAAAAGGTTCTCCTCCTGCATCAGCTGCATGCCGTCGCTGTACGATAGCTCCTCGCCTGTTAGGGCCTTCTCTAGCGCTGGAGTGCCACCTGCGATCGTGTCGCTCTTTTGCAAACTGATCTATCTCTCTCTATGCCTCGGGAGTCCATATAAAAATTGTGTCAAGCCGGCAGGGCGGAATTTCTTTAAAGAATAAATATCATTAAAAGCCCACAAATCCTGTTAATATTTGCAAAATAAACTTCTGCAAGAGTTTCTGAGGAAATCAGACATCAGCGACGTTCTGGAAAGTGCCCTTGCAGGGCGCCGGCAGCTCGGCCTCAACGACTGTGTAAGGCTGGTCAGGTCCGACGACGTCTACTCGATGGGCCTCGTGGCAAACGTCCTCAGGCAGAGGCTTTTTGGCGACACCATCACGTTCATCAACAACATCATTTTGAATTACACCAATGTCTGCGTCACCTACTGCAAGTTCTGCGCGTTCTACCGCCCGCCTGGCCACGAAGAGTCGTACACGGTGCCAGTAGAGGAGATAGTCAGGCGCGTAGCGACGTCCCGGGAGATGTTTGGCATCACGCAGGTGCTGATACAGGGAGGGCATAACCCCAACCTAAAGCTGGAATACTATGAAGATGCGTTTAAAGCGATAAAAAACAAGTGCCCCGAAGTCGGGATAAACGGTCTCTCCCCGTCAGAGATAGACATGATAGCCAAGGTTGAGCGGAGCAGCACAAAGGAGGTGCTGGCGCGCCTCAAGGTGGCCGGGATGGACACCTTTGCCGGCGGCGGGGCAGAGATCCTTGAAGACAGTGTCAAGGACGAGATAAGCCCGCTCAAGATAAAGAGCCACGAATGGCTCCGCATAATGGAGGAGGCCCACCAGCTGGGCTTCAAGTCAGTCGCGACAATGATGTACGGCACCGTCGAGACTGAGGAGGACCGCGCAAGGCACATCATGAAAATCGCGCAGCTGCAGGAAAAGACAGGTGGCTTTATGGTTTTTATCCCGTGGAGCTTTGAGCCCAACAAGACAGAGATGCAAGCTGAAGGCAAGATCAGGTACCCTTCAGGAGGATTGTCATTATTGAAAATGATAGCGATTTCAAGGATAATGTTTTACGGCTTGATCGACCACCTACAGTCATCGTGGCTCACAAACGGCATCGGGATGGCGCAGCTTGCCCTCAACCACGGGGCAGACGACTTTGGAGGCACGCTCATTGGCGAGGAAGTCGTGAGCGCCACAGGCGCGCGGTCGACAGAGCTGACATCGGACAGGATAATCGCCGCAATCAAGCAGGCAGGCTTTCGGGTTGCTGAGCGCGACAACTCGTACGAGATCATAAAGTACCATTGAAGTATTCCTGCCACTTTTTGTCTACAAGCGCCTTTGTCTGATCGTCAACCACGGCAAGCTGCTGTATCTCCCGCATGTAGCCTTCCTCTTTCCACTTTGTTGTTGCGTCGATCCCCAGCTTTGATCCCAAATTCACGAGGGGCGACGCGGGGTCAAGCGTGTCTGTTGGCGTGTTGTTTATGATGACAGTGTCGCGCGCCGGGTCTGCCCGCGCCGTCATCGCCCATATCACATCGTTCATATCGTGCACGTTGATGTCGCTGTCTACCACGATGAACATTTTCGTGAGCGCCAGTTGCCCCATGCCCCACAGCCCCATCATGACTTTTTTTGCCTGCCCAGGGTACTGCTTCTTTATCGACATTATCGCGAGGCCCTGGAACCATCCGGCCGCCGGCATGGAAAAGTCGACCACTTCTGGGTGGAACATCTGTATCAGCGGAAGGAATGACCGCTCTATGACCTTGCCGATGTAGGCGTCCTCCAAGATGGGCTTGCCCACCACGGTCGTCAGGTAAATGGGATTGTTTCGCCGCATGATGCCTGTAAGCGTGAAGGTGGGGAACGGCTCCGCCGGCGTGTAATAGCCGGTGTGGTCACCAAAAGGCCCTTCCATCCTGAGGTCATCTGGATCGACGTACCCTTCAAGCACTATCTCGGCGCCTGCAGGCACCTCAAGGTCGACCGTCCTGCACTTGACCAGCTTGACCCCCTTCTTCCTGGTGATGCCGGAGAACAGGAACTTGTCCATCCCTTCGGGGACCGGCGCCACTGCGCTAAAGACAGTTGCAGGGTCGGCTCCTATCACTATTGCAACCTCGATTTTCTTGTTCTGCTCTTTGAGCATCTTGTAGTGCTGCGCGCCGCGCTTGTGTGTCTGCCAGTGCATTATCGCGTGTTTATCGTCGATTATCTGGATGCGGTAGACGCCAAAGTTGCGGATCTCGGTTTCCGGATGCTTTGTCACCGTCAGGCCAAAGGTAATGAACCTGCCGGCGTCGCCTGCAAACGACTTTAGGACAGGCATAGAGTTGAGCGACGCCTTGTCGCCTGTTTCAACGACTTCGGCGACGGGCCCGCCGTCGACGTACTTGGGGCCGTACTCGCCAATCTCGGACAGCTTGGGCAGCATCTTTAGCTTGTTGAGCATGCCTGACGGCATCTTCATCCTAGTCAGGTCGACTATGCGCCTGCCAATGTCAAGGAAGTCACTGGTTTCAAGCGCAAGCTCGAGCCTCTTCATGCTGCCAAAGGCATTGCCAAGGATCTGCATCCGGGAGCCTTCGACGTTCTCAAAGAGCACCGCAGGCGTGCTTTCGCCGGCGTACATCAGCCGGCGCATAATCTCTGCGACTTCAAGGTGGGGGCTGACTTTGATCTTGACGCGCTTGAGCTCTCCGGCCTGCTCAAGGGCCTTCACGTATTCGCCGAGGCTTTCAAAAGGCATATGTCTATTTGCTACCACAGCTATTAAGAGGACGTTAGATAAGCGTTGCCAATGCTTTTGCCTGCCAGTTTGAA
>DAINRX010000001.1:21947-37598 GCA_036741635.1 Nitrososphaera sp. | reverse complement strand
CCTGAGAAAGCCCGTGAAATAGCGAGAAGCAAGGGCATGGCCAAGGGAGAGGCCGGCGCAGCCGCAACTGGCGACGAGTACGAGCAGGGCGCTGCAGGCACGAACAAGTAAAAGAACTCTACCTTCTTTTTTGTTTCGTGAAATGAGATGAGCCGCGAGAAAAAGCCTGAAGATTTTCCAGAAGTGCCAAAAGAAGCCATTGTAAAGCCGGAAGATGAAAAGCCGGTCAAGCGCGAGATCAGGCCGGAAGAAGTGGAAAGCAAGGACGAGGCTGAATACGAGCAAATGAAGTCAACCGATCCCGACATGGACGGCGATGACAACCCCGACGTGAACCCAGAAGCAGTCTAAAATACGATGCTCGCGTTTATGCAGTATGCAGGAGCAGCTCGACTATACCGGTGGCAAGAACAGAGAAGACATCGGCAGGACTCTGGCAACTGAAAAGTTTCCAAACACGATGGACGGCTTTTGGTTTTCAGTCAGCCCGGACGTCGTCATAAACCCCTTTGACTTTGTCACAGTCAGGCACGTTTTTGGCACGAAAACAATAGGCATGGTAAAGGAGCTCCAAGCCATCGACTCGGTTGGCATGGTAGCGCGAGTCGCAGTCATGGCAAACACTGGCATTGAAAAAGCGTCTGGCAAGAACGCCCCGATAGAGATGCCCGTTGGAGGGGGCAAACCAGTGAGGTTTTCAAGCGAGAAGGAGGTGATGTTTGCGCTTGGGATGCCGGAAATGGCAAACCCCGTTCCAGCAGGAGTTATTGAAATGACAAATGGCGTGCGGGTGCCGGTTTCCCTTGACATTTCCTACCTGCTTGGGCCCGACACGGCCCACGTAAACGCCGCTGGCATATCCGGCAACCAAAAGACATCGTACCTGCTTTTCCTGCTCCAGTCGGCGTACCAGCGGCTGATAAAGGAGAAGCTGGACGATGTGGCGATAATAATTTTCAACACGAAAGAGGAAGACCTACTCCACGTCGACGAAAAAAAGAAGGTCAAGGACAGGAGCAAAAAGCTGTTTGACCTGCTTGACCTTGACATCGAGCCTTTTGACAACGTGACGTATTTCTTGCCGAGGGGAAGGGATGGCAAGCCTAACTCGGCATTCGTGCCGGAAAAAAATGCCAAGACGTACTCGTTTGGGCTTGAGGATGTCTACGACAGGTTGGAGCTTCTTTTCGACGTCCACGACACACGTCACAACATTTCATCGATACTGCACTATATCTACGAGGCATGGCCGCTCAATAATGCCAACGGCAAGAAGCAGGTGAGCACTTGGACCGACCTGCTCGAGTACAAGGGCTACCCACAGGAGGTGGTCGCTCACAGGTCAACGCTCCTCCATTTTCTGGGTCACATCCAGAGGTTTCGCAAGTCGCCCATGTTCATAGACCAGAAGGTCACCAGCACCTACCTTGGGAAGGAGATCAAAAAGATACAAGCCGGCGACGTCTTTGTCGTCGACATTGCGATGATCTCGACGCTTGAGGAGCAGGGCTTTGTGGTAGGCGACGTGATGAAGAGCATCGACGAATTGTATTCTGCTGCAAGGCCGGCAGGCAGGAAGAGCCGGCCAAAATACATCCTCATTTTCATAGACGAGATAAACAGGTTCGTCCCGCGCCCCCACCCTGATGGCAGACTGTCGCCACTGACAGAGCAGATAATGAGGACAGTGGTCACGGGCAGGTCGAGGGGCACCATCCTGTTCTCCGCCCAGCAGTTCAAGAGCACGACCGACCCTATGCTGCAGGAAAACACCGGCATGCACATAGTCGCCAAGCTGGGCATGTCAGAGCTGTCCACTCCGCCCTACTCGATGCTGGATGATAGCACAAAAATGAACATAGCTAGGCTGAACAAGGGCGAGCTTGTCATGGTGCATCCTGCGTTCCGGCACCCGATCAGAATAATATTCCCAAAGGCACCTTTCAGAGACGGCTAGTTAGCGATTGTTGTTGTTCTTGAGGAACCTGGCCGCGTTCTTGCGCACGAGAGGTATCACCTTTTTCATTATCACGTCGTGGACGGTGCTGCCCGAGTCGACGTCAAATGATAGCAGGAGCACATAGTAGAGCCGGCTGTTCTCGTCGGCGATGGGGATCGTTGCCCTTATCAGCTTGGAATAGTGCGACGTAGCGTAGTTTATCTTGCCAAGCAGGTATTCCCAGCGGAGGCGTGTGAACTGGCGGTTTGCAGCAGTAATCGCGTACTGCGCTCTCTCTTCAGGGGTCAGCAGGGGTTTGAGCCCTTTCCGCTCCGCCGTGCCCTTTAGCTCGCCGTGCTCGTCGGCGATACCGACAAACCTGATAGATGGGTCTAGCGCAACGACCTTTTCGCAAAACTCTTGAAAGAATGGTTGTTGTCCCATTCAATGTCTCTCTCCAAAAGCTAGGTATATTTGACTTTCTTCAAGGGCAAATACTTATATGAGTTACACAGGACATATTCTGTTCCACTTTGTCTGATCAGGAAGTTGTAACGCTGGAAGATCGCAGGAACTCGCTTTTAAACAGGCGCGAGGTAAAGGCGCTGTTCAGAGGTGCCGCCGGCAAGGTCAAGAGGACTGAGGCGGTCGACAAGATAGCAAACGAGCTCAACGTTGACAAAAAGCAGGTTATCCCAGTTAACCTCATATGCGAGACTGGCAAGACCGACGTTCGTGCTATATTCTACGTCTACGACGACGAAAAGGAGGCTGCCAAGCAGCTCCCGAGATACAGGATGCTCAGGACCCTTCCAAAGGAAGAGAGGAAGAAGATACTTGACGAGGAGAAGGCCGCCAAACTCAAGGCCAAGCAGGAATCTGCTGCGGCCGCCAAGGGCGGCGCTGGTGCTGGAGGTGCCAAGAGGTAACAATGGCTGACGAAAAGGCGCCAGCCAAGGGCGAGGTGGCCGTCTACAAGTTCTACAAGGTGCAGGGCGACAAGGTAACAAGGAGCAAGCGCGACTGCCCCCGCTGCGGCAAGGGAACCTTCATGGCTGAGCACAAGGACAGGTTCACCTGCGGCAAGTGTGGCTTTACCGAATTCACCCACAAAGAGCAGGGCAAGAAGGGCAAAAAGTAGTAGCAACCCTACTCGGCTGCTATGCTCTTTATCACTTTTTTAATGGCTAGTGCCACTGAGGGCATGAGCACTGGATAAAACGACTCGATGTAGCGCCGGCTTTTTGCAAGCTTTTCAATGTTGCTGCTGCTGCTGCCGGCAACGCTGGCGTACCCGTCCAGAAATTCCCTTGTTATCAACGCGGCCATTGTGCTGTTGCGCGTGCTCTTCAATCCCCAGCTGATAAACTGCGCCAGATCCCACGTAGGGTCGCCGGACTTGAAGACAAATTGCTCGATGTCTGTAAAGTACAGGTCGCCGCTGCCGCTGACGATGACGTTCTTTGGCTTGATATTGCCAAGGGTTGCGCCGGCAGCGTGGATTTTGGCTATCTGCGCGCCTGCCTCCCTGAGCCATTTTGCATCGCCATTGCCCCTGATGCAGTCCTTGATAATGTCGGCGAGAGTCTTGCCCCCAACAAACCCGGTGACGAGGAGCTTTCTATCTAGGACAACCGCTTCTATCTCAGGCGTGCGCAGGCCAAGGGCGCGGATGTATCTTGCCGCCTTGTACTCTGACCCGAGGCGGAAAAGCGCGTTCACTCTGAACCTCTTTACTGGAGCAGTCCACAGGTTCAGCGCGGCCCACTTGACAGACTTTGACCTTGCCAGCTCTTTTACGACGATTTTGCGCTCGCCAGAGGAGCCGTGCCGGAGTATGTATAGCATTGTCCTGCTGTTTACATTGCCAAGGCGCCTCTTTGCAGCGACAGAATAATTATCGCCAATTCCAAGCGACTTGGCCAGATCGTCGAGCCAGTCCCTGCTGTCAACTATCAGCTTGCCCTCAGGCAGGCGCCAGTACGCCCCTTTGGGGCACGACATAAAATCAGGCGGTTTTACCTGCTGCCCGACATGCCGCCTTATCTTGGACTCGGCCTCCTTGACCGCGAGGTGCATTATCCTCCTCCCTGCGTAAGTCTGCACAAAATACGAGCTGAATCCCTGCAGCCTCTTTGTGAGCCTTAATCGCATCTTGCCTTTCTCCACAAAGATGCGCCTGTCAGATATCTGCAGCAGACCGTCTCGCTGCGCAAAGAGCCCACTGTCTTCCGCAACAATGTCGTCCAGCGCTTTTCGATAGCCGGCAAGCGCAAACTCCAAGTTGCGCTTGCTGCCGCCGCTGGCGTACGTCTTGAAGTAGCTGTAGGCGGCGCTTGGGTACAGCGATGTCCTGCGCTTTATTTTGGAAAACGCTACGTACTCTAGCGGGAACATGATTTCGGTGCCAAGAACGCTTGCAGAATCCACGACGCCCTGCAATTCCTCTAGAATTACGCGCCGCTTGTAGATCCTTTCAATTGTGCTGAAATACTCCGCGTTGATTATCGGCTCGTAGACGTGGAGCAGGCGGCCTGCGGCAAACTCGCCTAATGAACCGCTGCGCGCGTCCCGCTCTAGCGACTTGCTATTGACTATGAGCGCGGAGATGTCCAGGCCTGACTCGCGGAGGTAGGCATACTTGATCGCATAGGGGTAGCCTTCGAGAGCCACTAGAAGGTCGATGTCGCTGTCAGGCCGGGCGTAGCCGGCGACTTTGGAGCCATAGAGGCATGCCGCAACCACCTTGCGTCCCTTTGCAACCCTGTCGATGCACTTTTTTACCACTTGTAGTTCTTCAGGAGAAACGCTAGACATAACCGCCGCTGGTTTTTTTCTTTCTCAGCTTTACGTTTTCAAATTCCACTATTTTGTCCTTTACCGCCCGATCTACCTGAAGGCGCGCCATTGCCTCTATAGGTATCTTTATCACGTTTGCATCTATCGGCACTTTTGTAGTCGGCAGGCCCTTGTCCATCCATAGCTTGATTACCTTGTCCTCTAGCTTCAGGTCGCGAAATCCCTCCGGGAAGCGGGTGGTGATGTGCTTTATCAGCGTGGGGTCGGACTTGAAGACTGCCCGCTCTTCAAGCAGCCTCTCGGCGTCAGCGTACGCGCCTTCAAAGAGCGTGCCGGACACCTCGTCAGATATCACCTTCATTTTCACTATCCTGCTCACAAGCTCCAAGTAGTGCATGAACTCGTGCGCCAAGATGGCATGGATGGTGCCCTTGAGGCCGTGGGCAATTAGCGGCGCGGTTACCTGCACAACGACGCGCAGGAGGTTGTCGTCTCCCACCACAGGTATAGTCCTTGCAAAAAATATGCCTATCTGCGTAAATTCCACTGCAGACATTGAAACCACGAGACTGGGCTCGACGTAATAATACGGATATTTCAATCCTGACGCTTCCTCGACCCTCTTGATGCCTTCCGTAACTAGCGGGAACCTTTCGACTACCAGCTTGTAGATTTTATCTGGAATCTGGCCGGCTTTGTAGGCGTCGTGGACCTTGTAGAGAGGGTCAAAGCTGCTGCTCATTCTGCTGCTGTGTGTCAGATTAATCCGGTCAAACAAAAACGTTACTGAATTACAACATCCAGTATGTCAAACGTGACGCATTCGCACTTGCTGCCAAGGATTTCTGAAATATTGGGCTTCATGTACTCTTCGCCGCCAACGAACTGCTTTATCATGAGCCCGCCGTCTGCGACAACTGTCAGGGTAAAATTATTGCCGTCTATTTGCCTGGCTCCTGCAGAGTAGATCTTTTTTGTCGTCATTTTCGACCGGTTCTCAAAGCTCACTTCGGTGCCGGCAAGCGAGTTGAGCTTTTTCAAATCTTTTTTGGTCAGGGTGCTTTCGCATTTTGCGTGGATCCTTGTCTTGACTGTAAAGCGCGCCTGCGGATCAGGGGCGTCCTCGCGCGCCGACAGTGTTGCTTCGATCCCGCTGTTACTTTTGATCCTGATCTTTTTCAGCTTCCTTTTCTGTGGGTTAAAGATGCGGGCGTAAAAAGGCCGGCCCTTTCCAAGTACAAGGCTATTCTGATCCTCGCTTCCGACCCAAGAAAATTTAGGCACCTGCCCCTTTGTTTTTGCTATCAGCTCTTTTGCAATGACGCCTTCGACGCTGTCGTACCCTGACAAGCCGGAATAGCCGCAAAAGCCGCAGCCTCTCCCTTCGCAGTGCGGACACCTATTCTGCTTTTGCGGCATGCCTCTTACCTTTTTGATATATGTCCCGGCAAACGCAATTGGCCGCGACTTGACTGTCGTTTCGACGCTGTTTTCCTTATCTATTATCAGGCCTATAGTGACGTCCGGCTTTAGGTAGTCAACCTTTCTTTTCATCGCCTGGGCAAGACGGATGCCCAGCTCCCTTGTCAGCTGGCTCTTGACGCTTTCCCTGCCCCTTATCTTTAGCCGCGCCCTCATTGCGTCCTCCCGCTCGTAGATCTGGGTCGGCAGCGTGGCGCCGATGAGAAACGTCTGGAACTCGTACCCCTTCACTGCAGCCTTTATCCTGACTATTATCGAGTCAAGGTCTTCCATCAAGCCGCGGCAGATATAGCATGGCTTGTCCGGCTCGACGCGGCCGCTGCCGCCTGCATTCCTTTCAAAACAGCGCCTGCAGAGTTTGTATCGCCTTAGCAGCTGCTGGGCAAGAATGTTCTGGGCATCAGCCAATACCAAACCTCCTAAAGAATCCTCCTCTTCCCTTGTTGTGCTTCATGAAATCCTTAGAATCGTTGTACTGCTTTATCATCGTCTTGATCTCGCTTTCTGGCTGGCCGCTGCCTCTTGCTATGCGCTTCCTCCTTGACTCGTTGATAAGGTCAGGATCCTTCTTTTCCTCCTTTGTCATCGACTGTATGATAAAGCGCCACTTTTCCATCCTCACTTCCATCGCGTCCAGCTGGTCTTCCTTGACCATGCCAGAGAGCCCCGGAAGGCTGTCGATGACATTCTTGATCCCCATTTTCTTTACCGAGTCCATCTGCGCGTAAAAGTCTTCGATGGTCATCTTGCCGCTCATCACACGCTTGACCTGATCCTCGTCTGCTTGGATTTCCAGGCCCTTTGCCATTTCAAGCAGCGCCTTGATGTCTCCCATGCCAAGGAGCCGGCCGACAAACCTAGTGGGCGAGAACTGTTCAAGGTCGTCGATGCGCTCGCCGGTGCCTATGAACAGCACCTTGGCGCCTGTCGCAGCCGAAGCGGCAAGCGCACCGCCACCCTTGGCTGTTCCGTCAAGTTTTGTGAGAATTATCCCTCCCACGGGCGCTGCCTCGTGGAAAGCCTTTGCTTGGTTGAACGCCTGCTGGCCTATCGTCCCGTCAATGACTAAGAGCACAAGATCGGGTGTTGCCACCTTGTGCATTTCCCTCATTTCCTCCAAGAGGCCGGTCTCTTCCTTGTGCCTTCCAGCAGTGTCGATTATTATCACGTCAAGGTTTTGCTCCTTAAAGTGTTCAAGGCCGTTCATTGCTATCCCAACCGCGTCCTTGCTCTCCTCTTCGCCATACACTTCGATGTTTATCTTGCTGCAGTTCATTTTTAGCTGCGTCAGCGCGCCTGGACGCCAAGTGTCTGTGCCAATGACTCCGACCCGATAGCCGTGCTTTGTCAGCCATCTCCCCATCTTGGCAGCGACCGTGGTCTTGCCGCTGCCTTGAATGCCAAGAAGGAGGACAACATTCTGCTTGCCAGGCTTGAAGAACGATGTCGCAACCGAGTGATTATCGTCTTCCTGCGCCTTGTCTATGGTCTTGATGACCTCGCCAGAGTAGCCCAGCATTTTTGCAAGCTCGCCGTAAAGTATCGTGACGATGTGGTCCTTCCTTGAAAGCCCCTTTGGCGGCTGCTCCTTGAGCGCCCGCTCCTTGAGGTTCTGCGTGATAGAGAGGACAAGCCTGACGTTGACGTCAGACTGCAAGAGCGCCCGCTGGACATCCTTGCAGAGCGAGTCGATGAGCTCCTCGTTGATGTCAGAGGCCCCTACTATTTTTTTCAGGGCGCCCCTGAGGCCTTCGCGCAGATTGTCAAACATTTTTACTTTTACTTGCCTACTAAGGCCACTTCCAGTATTTCAAATATTCCCCGCTGGCCGTCCCAGTGGACGTTTGCCTTCTTTATCTGGAGTTTTTTATGAAAGAGCGGGCAATCTGTCACGAGCGTCTCTGCCTCGCCGCCTTCAAACGTCAGGTTAAAGCCGTATTTCCTGCTAAGCAAAGCCAGCTTGGCTACAGCGCCCTTGTCTATCTCGCTGCCAAGCCACTCCTTGCCAAGGCCCATGGCCGACACGCCGACGACAATGACGCGAAAGCCGCGGTCAACGAGCTCGCTCATGTATTTTTCTGGTTCCAAGTTCCACAATGGCGCGACTGGCGCCAGCCCATGACGCGCGCATATCTCTTCAAATGCCTTTTTCTGGTAGTTACTTGAAATGTCGCCGTAGACTATTCCTTCTATGCCGTAGAGCGACTTTGCCCGCACCATTGCTTCCTCAAGCGCCTTCATCTCGTCTTCTTTTGACCTGCCACTTACTTCAAATCCTAAAAGCGGGATCTGCATTGCATCTGCCAGGTACTCTGTGACCCAGCTGTTTGGATAGTGAAACAGCGGGCTGTCGTCTGCTACAGGATGCATGGTGATAAGGCATGCTATCTCATGGACCGCTTGCTTTGCGCGGAATATCGAAAACGTGCTGTCCTTGCCGCCGGAGTAAAGAGATCCCAGCCTCAACCCGCGTACAGGCATCATTGTTCAATATTTATTTTAAGACTACCAAGCAATTGTTTATATCACCAAATTGGCAACTTGCTGCAGCATTGGGCGTACTGCTTGAGGCAAGGAACCTCAGAAAATATTTTCCGATAAAGAAAAGTTTCCGCCAGCTACTACTCCAGTCAGGCGGCCAGCAGCAGCAAGAGTACGTCAAGGCGGTGGACGACGTCAGTTTCAAGGTTGAAAAAGGGAAGGTGCTGGTGCTGGCCGGCGAGTCAGGCTCAGGCAAGACGACTGTGGCAAGGCTCGTCATGAGGGCTGTTGAGCCGGACGGAGGCTCAGTGATATTCGAAGGCAACGACGTAACGCATTATGTCGGCAGCCAGCTAAAGCATTTTCGGACTGCAGTCCACATGGTCTACCAGGATCCTTACGCGTCGCTCAACCCGCGCATGAAAATAATGGACATCGTCATGGAACCTTTGAACATACATGACAAGCAGAGCTCAAAGGAAGAGAAAATTGAAAAGGTTCTCTCGGCCCTGCAAGACGTCCGGCTTGAGCCGGCGCAGGACATCGCTAGCAGGCTGCCCCACATGCTATCGGGCGGCCAGAGGCAGAGGGTCGCGCTGGCAAGGGCGCTTGTGCTCAGGCCCCGGCTCATTGTGGCAGACGAGCCAGTCTCGATGCTTGACGTATCAGTCAGGGGCGAGATACTGGAGCTGATGCAGAGCCTGAAGGAGAGGTTTGGCATTTCATACATCTACATAACGCACGACCTCTCAACTGCCCGCTACGTGGGAGACGAGCTGGCTGTCATGAACGCCGGCAAGATAGTCGAGATGGGCCCCATAGACAGAGTCCTGTCGGACCCATACCACCCCTACACCAAGCAGCTTATAAGCGCGATACCAGAGCCCGATCCTGATCTTGTATGAAAATTTTTCCATGAAAAATATATTAGTGCAGGCAGCGCCTCACTAACAGTGCCAAAAAAAGCACCGGCGCTGGCTCCTGGCATAATAATAATAATCGTTGTACTAATTCTTTCTACTTTTACCGCAGTGTTGCCCCCGGCTTTCTCGCAGTCTGAAAAGGGCGCCTACATCGATCAGGTAAGGTTCATTCACCGTGAGGACGAGAACCTTGCCTTGCAAGAGGTCAGGTCCGGCGACCTTGACATGTATTATTTCAGGATACCGCTGGAAGTTGCAGGCGATGCGCAGGACGACTCCCGGCTCAAGGTGTATGACAGGATAGCAGGATCGCAGGGGCTTCTCGTAAACCCCGCGCCAGCCAAGGACAGCAGCATGCTCAACCCATTCCAGTTCAGAGAAGCCAGGTACGCGCTCAACTATCTTGTTGACCGCGAGTTCATAATAAACGAGGTCTTCAAAGGCTACGGCAGCCCAATGGTCGAGCCCTTTGGGATATACTCTCCGGAATACCTGAACGTCATTGACATCGTCGAGTCGTTTGGCTTCCGCTACAACCCCAGGCTTGCAGAAAGCATGATAGCAGGGACGCTTGAAGGCGCTGGCGCAACAAAAGATGGGGATGGCAAGTGGATGTACAAAGGAAACCCGATCACGGTCAAGATTTTGATAAGACAGGACGACGCGTCAAGGAAGTCAATGGGCGAAGTTGTCGCGTCGGAGCTTGAAAAGATCGGCTTTGCTGTCCAGAGGGAATACGGCGACCTGAATAAGGCTAACACCATAGTCTACAGCTCCGACCCGGCTGAGCTCCAGTGGCACATTTACACTGAAGGGTTTGCCGGCACTGCGGCGTTTGTAAAATACAACCCGGTGGTGCCAGCCCAGATGTACGGGGCCTGGTACGGCAGGATGCCAGGAGCCCAGAATCCGGCCTTCTGGAACTACCAGAATTCCACTCTGGACGAGATCACCCAGCGCATTCTGTTTTTCAACTTTACCTCAGAGCAGGAGAGAAACGAGCTTGTAAGGCAGGCGGTGACTGCTGGCGTGCAGGAATCAGTCAGGATTTTTATCGCGCAAATGAGAGAGCCGTTTATTGCCTCTTCCAGAATACAGGGCCTCGTGAACGACTTTGGTGCCGGCATTACGAGCAAGTATTCGCTGCTCAACGCTAGGCCGGCAGACGGCGGCACTTCCCTTGACGTCGGCATGAAGCAGATTCATCAAGGGTCTTGGAACACAATAGCTGGTCTTCAGGACGCCTACAGCATAGACATCTATTCTGCCATTGCGGATGGCGGCACTTCCAGAAACCCGTACACAGGCGAAATAATCCCGCTGAGAACAGAGTGGACCGACATTTCTACGGAAGGGCCACATGGCATGATGGATGTCCCATCGGACGCGCTAAAGTGGGATCCAGCGTCGCAGCAGTGGAAGCAGGTGGGCGAGAACAACACTGCGATAAGCAGGGTCACTTTCAAGCCTGCATATTCAAACTGGCACCACGGCATCCCGATGGACGAGACTGACCTGATGTATGGAGAGTATTTCACTTTTGAGTGGGGGACAAACTCTGGAGAAGGCGATCTGACAGTCGACCCCGAATATACGTCACAGGTTCAAGTAGGCCTCCCGCTTATCAAGGGCTTTAAGTTTACCGGGCCGGATCAGGTCGAGAGCTACATTGACATATGGCACTACGACGAAACCGAGATCGCCGAGTCGGGAGTTTTCTGGCCGGCCGAGCCTTGGGAGATAACGGCGGCAAGCGAAAGGCTTGTGACCGATGGCAAGCTGGCATATTCGAAAAGCCAGGCAACGGCAAAAAATGTTGAATGGTATGACCCCATAGTCCCCGATCACGCGCTGATGATAAGGGACGAGCTGCAAAAGATGAAGAGCGAAAACTTTGTACCTGCCGCTCTGAGAGGCATTGTCAGCCCCGAGGACGCAATAAGGCGCTACGACGCAAGCATCCAGTGGATAAACGACCACAACCACGCAATCATTAGCAACGGTCCATTCTACCTTGACAGCTACAACATTGCCGGCAGGACTATAACCATCAGGGCTACCAATGACAGCTCGTACCCATTTGAGGTAGGTCACTGGTCTAAGTTTGCGACGCCCAGGCTCGCAGACATTAGCAAAGTAGACGGTGCAAGGTTAATAGAGATAGGCAAGCCGGCGGCCATGACAGTCAGCGTGCAGGTCGACGGCCAGCCAAGCAGCGAAGCCACTGTCAACTACTTTATTCTGGACAAGAACGGCAAAGTGGCAGTGAAGGGCGAAGGCGAGCCTGCTGCCGATAGTGCAGGCGTGTTCAGCATAGAGCTGCCAGCCGAAGAGACATCAAAGCTGTCGCCGGGCCCCAGCCAGCTGAGGATCTTTGCAAACAGCGACTATGCATTCCGCCCGGACATTTCAGAGATTACCATTTTGGCGGCAGCTGCGGCGGCAACTACCAGCGGCAGCAGCAACAACAACAACGATCAGACACCCGTCCAGACAGGTGATAGCGGCTCGCAGGAGCAGACTCCTACTCAGTCGCAGCCGTCCGGCTGCCTAATCGCGACTGCTGCGTTTGGGTCAGAGCTGACGCCGCAGGTGCAGTATCTTCGCAATTTTAGGGAACACTACATCCTGTCCACTACGTCTGGAGCTGCCTTTATGAACGCTTTCAACTCTGTCTATTACTCTTTCAGCCCGCAGGTAGCAGATTATGAAAGGGAGCAGCCTTGGCTGCAGGCTACTGTGAAGACAGGATTGTATCCTCTCTTTGGCATCCTGATGGCGTCAGAGCGCGCCCATTCTGCGGTAGGAGGCGAGGCCGGCGCGATATTGGCTGGCGCAACTGCAAGCATGCTGATAGGCGCGGTCTACCTCTGGCCGGCAGCCCTTTTGACAAGGCTGCAGAGCAGGTTCAGCACAATTACCAAGATATCGCTCATTGTCTTGTCAGCCGCTGCAGCGCTTGTCGCCATAGGCATCGCTTCAGGCAACGTCCAGCTGCTGTCAGCAAGCACATCGCTCTTTGTGCTGTCGATAGCAACCGTGTCAGCCATGCTTGTAGGCAGGCTTGCAAGGAAGGGCGTTGGCGCAATTATTACTGCAGGCAAACAAAACATTAATAGAAAATAACGCTATATTGAGTGAGTAGATTTGGGTGGCTTTGGCCGCTTTCTCTTGAAGCGTTCCATAAACATGGTCATCGTGCTCTTTGCCACCCTTGTTCTCACCATTTCTCTGCTTGGCTCCACGATGGAGAAGATACTGGTAGACGCTATCAGGTTATCTGTGGTCGAGGAGGTAAACTACAACACAGACCTGAGGTTCTCGACTGCCGCGGAGCGCCAGCGCTACATCGACGAGCGCATTGACCTGCAGGTAAGGACGCTTGGCCTTGACGAACCGTGGTATTCTCCCAAGCGCTTCACCAATACTGTGCTTAAAGTGATGATTCTCGACCTTGGCAAGTCGAATTACCTCACAAGCGACAGCGGCTCTTCAAACGTCCGGGACATCATTCTTGAAAGGGTGCCCAATACTGTGCTCCTGTTCACAACATCGACTCTGATAATCACAGTCATCGGCCTTTACCTTGGCGCCTTTGTGGCCAACCGTTCTGGTTCGCTCTGGGACAGGCTCAACTCTGCTTTTGCGGTGTTTAGCGGCAGCTTTCCGACGTGGTGGGTCGGCATGCTCATGATCTTTGCATTCGCGTTCGCCTACCCTATATTCCCGGCCCGCTCCACTCCCCTGACGCCGCCGTCTGACCCGGCGTATGCCCTTGACCTGCTCTACCATATGCTTTTGCCTCTGATAACACTAGTGATCGTAGGCTTTTGGTCGTGGGCGTACATCGTGCGCTACTTTGTAGTCGGCATATTGAGCGAGGATTACATCGCGGCCAAGAGGGCTGCAGGAATACCGGAAAAGAGGATAGTCTACTCCCACGCGCTCAAAAATGCCGCGCTACCCATTGTCACGGTGGTCGGGCTGGGCCTTGCTGGCTCGTTTGGCGGCGCAATAACTGTGGAGGCCGTGTTTGACTGGCCCGGGATGGGCAAGCTGTACTACGACGCGATAGGCGCTTCAGACATCCCGATAATAATCGGGCTCACTTACGTGTCGACTGTAATTTTCGTGATCATAGTGCTTCTTACAGACATTGTCTATGCCTACTTTGACCCAAGGGTGAAGGTGGCATGAAATGACAGCTGCGGCGGAGGTTCTTTCCAGGTATGAGATAATTAGAGAATTCCGGCGATCCAAGAGCGGCCTTGTAGGGATCGCGATACTGCTCAGCCTCATAATAATGACCATCTACTCGGCGGCTGCGGTGCCACTAGAGTCCTTCCGGCAGTGGAACAGTCCCAACTTTTGGATAGACCTGCCAAAGGCGGCCGCGCCGGCGTGGACCAACTTTGGGTTCGGGCCAAAGATTCCGGAGCATATGGTGCTGCATGCTGCTGATGACGCGTCGATATCAAGCTCTTCTGAAGGCGGCATCAGGACGGTGGTGCATTCCTACACTGTGAATTTTAACTATGACAGCTACCCAAGCGACTTTATGCTGCTTTATTCCGTAAGGTACGGCGGCACGCAGCCGGTGCTCCAGGTAGACGTGCTCCGGCCAGACGGCAACGAGTTCCAGATCTACTTTGCGTCGCTCCCGTCGTCCCAGCAGGGCGGCGACAACGAGTTCTCGGCAAGGGTCTTTTCCACCGACAGAGCGATAGAGGAGAGTCTGCGTGACTATACCGGTGTTTTTGCATACAGGCAGGACCCTTCAAGGCCGCAGGTGATGATATTTGCCGACTCGCAAGAGAGCAGAGTACTGAAGGGCACGTACGTCATCCGCGAAACGTTCTACTTTTTCGAGCCAAATGACTCTGTGCTTGACTCCGGGGTCATACTTGGCGGCAAGGTCTATGGGCTCATGGGCACCGATGAGCTGCGCCGCGACCTTGCCGTCGGCATCCTGTGGGGTGCGCCCGTGGCGCTTTTCATTGGCCTTACTGTATCAATAGCTGCCATCCTCATCGGCCTGATATACGGCGTCGTGGCCGGCTACAAGGGGAACCGCACCGACGAGGGCCTTATGCGCATAAACGACGTGTTCTATTGCCTGCCAACCTTGCCGCTGCTGGTAATACTGTCGGTGACTTTGGGCCAGAGCATATTCCTCATCACTGGGTTTCTGGTTATATTTGGCTGGGTCGGCATGGCGAAAATAAGCAGGAGCATTGCGCTCCAGCTAAAGAACCTGCAATACGTCGAGGCTGCAAAATTGATGGGCCAGTCGGATTTCAACATCATATTCCGGCACATAATCCCGCAGCTGCTTCCGCTTACCTTTGCCAGCATTGCAATAGCCGTCCCTGCGGCCATTCTTGGCGAGGCGGCGTTGTCATTTCTGGGCCTTGGCGATCCAACGATCCCGACATGGGGCCAGATCCTGCACGAGGCAAACACCGCCGGCGCGGCGGCAAGGGGCCTCTGGTGGTGGATAATACCGCCGGGACTGATGATAGCTATAACAGGGCTTGCGTTTGCGCTGATCGGTAACGCGCTTGATGCCATAGTGAACCCACGGTCAAGAAGAATGTAAGAATAATGGATGCCTCAGGACTCATAATCTTCATCATTATGAGATGATCAGCCGGCTCTTCCTACACTTCATCAGCATCCGAAAAATGATCTGCAGTTCTATTGTATGAACTTTTAGCCCTTGACCCTGACTATTTTGATCCTGTCAAGCACCTTCCAGTACTCGACCTCGCGACCCTGCACGTCGCCCTGAGCAAGCCGCTCCTTTATCTCGTCTTCGACGGCCGTGGTATCGAAGGTTTCAAAGGTTTCGAGGTCCATTATCTGGAGTGTGTCGCCCTGCTTTGATATTATCTGGCCGTTGCGCTTGTCTATCAGAGGCACATCGACCTTGGTTGACACAGGGCCGACGAACGGGTGCGGCCTGCCGTCAAAGACGCCTACCGCGGTTATTCTGGCTTTTGCAGAGCCATGTTTGCCCGGCTTGCT
>DAINRX010000001.1:10289-21847 GCA_036741635.1 Nitrososphaera sp. | reverse complement strand
ACTTCAAGTATCACGAGGTTCTTCGAGTACGGGAATGTGAACTTGGGCTGCTCAGCAGCTAGAAGCTGCATCTGCGCAAGGCTTGCCTTCTTTACTCTTTCGCGCCGGGCAATGGCGTTTGCCAAGTCGCCTATCTCCGGGTCGCCGTTCGTGTATCGCGTGAAGTAAAGAGAAACGTAGTTGAGCTTCTCGCCGCTTCGCTCAAAGAGCGGCCCTGAAAAGCTGAACATGAAGGACAGCCTATCCATGTTGTTCTTCCGGATGTCCGCCAGAATGCCGGGCATGTCCCTGAAGGACGCAAGGATGTAGTGGTTGGCCTTGTTCGGGAAATAGGGCATGCTTTCTTCGGAAAACGTGGCAGTGACAAAGTAAATGTCGACGACGTTGTCGCTTTTCTTCCAATTTTCGATCAGCGAGCCCGATTGCTTGTCGTGGGGAGTACAAACGTAGCCCTGTATCCCCATTTTGCCTCTTTCCGCCGCCAACCCTACACAGAGGTAAGGCAACTGGTATATATGCTCTTAGGTAAATGCCGATTGGGAAATCTAGCAGAGCTACATCGACGGTCCCAACCACCCGAGCCTTCTAAAGTATAATACCATAAATAGGGCAGAAACAGACGACGCAGCCAGCACGAATATCAGGGTGGTGTATATTCCCAGCTGGTCCCAAGGCCCTATTTCAGTGCCGCCGGGCAGGTTGATGTTCATTCCGTAGAATGTGCCGATCACGGTGGCAGGGATTGACAGTGTGAATACGATTGTGAGCACTGCCAGTATCTTGTTTGTCTTTTCGTTGCTGAGCATAAAGTCGGTGTCCTTGTATATCTCGACCGTTTCCTTCGCTTCCTCCAGAGCCTCGTACACCTTCTCGATGTGATCCTGCACGTCCTTGAAGTAGACCGCCAGGTCTTCTCTTGAAAAGCGCTGCACGTCCTTTGAAAGGTCGACTACCGTCCTGCGGAGCGGTATCACGATCCTGCGGAGCGTAGTTATCTCCCTCCTCAGGAGCGAGATCTGGCGCGGTATAGATATGCGCTCGTCAAAGACGCTGTCCTCGATGTCATCGATGTTGCCCACGACCTTCATCAGGATGTGGAGCAGGTCGTCCACGAGCGTGTCGATTATCTTGTAGAGCAGGTACCCCGCCGACTTGCCCATTATTACTTGGCGCTGCCGCTCGTCAATTTTGCACATGGCAAAGAGCTCCTCGAGTGGCTTGAGGTCGCCGTGATGTATCGTCACCAAGTAGTCGGTGCCGATAAAGATGGCAAGCTGGCTAAAGAGGAAGCCCTTCTCCTTGTCCGGCGTAGGGAAATGCAGGATGACAAAGGTGTGATCCTCGTAGCGGTCTATCTTGGGTATCTGGATTTTTGAGAGGCAGTCCTCAAGGTTGAGCCTGTGGAACGGGTATTTCTGCCCAAGCACGGTCATGTCCGAATAGGTAGGCTTTTGGATGTTAGTCCAGAGCACCCCGTTGCTGCTTATCGTCTCAAGCCTCCTCTCCGAGTCCGACATTTTTCTTTACTCCTCCCTCCCCATTGCTCTCTTGTTTCGTTACAGGCAACCGCTGTTATAAAAAAGTGTGCAAGTTAAAATCTGGTCTTCAGCTGCTGGTAGTCTATGGACTTTGACGTCTCGGCGGTGTGCCACTTTGCCGAGTTGGCATTCTTGAGCCGGGACATGTAGTACGGCATCAGCGAGTACCCTATGGCGGCCGACGCGGCCCCAAGCGGATCTTTTGCGGCGTTCTTTGCGGCCTCTGCGATCGCCGCCTGCGCCGGCAGGCCGATGTCGAGCCTTGAGATGTAGTCCCTGAGCTGGCTGTGGCCGTTGACCGCCCTCACCACCTGCGAGGCCAGGTCCTGCATGCTTCCGGCCGGCTTGAAGTAGATGATTGCATTATCGTTGTAAACTACATTCAGCCCCATCTCGAGCACTCTACACTGCAGGTACAGGTCGATTGCGATTATCTCTGGAGGTATCTCTATTCTACTGGCGGCACGCGAATCGATTGCAAGAGCCCTGCCCATCACAGTGTACTGCGAGAGGTCTTCTGCCAGCCTCACCGAACGGAGCCAGTTTGAAAGGAAGATCGATGCCCTGCCGGCGGCGCCAGTCGCCTGGACAGGCTGCGAGTTTGACGCGCACAGCACTGCATCGCCGCGTATGCGTGACGCAAGCTCCTCTGTGCAGCAAGGGTGCGGCACAGTGTCTGCGTCGTACAAAACTATGACATCGCCGGCTGCCAGCTGGAAAATCTCATTCCACGCCGCAGCAGCGCCCCTCCTCGCCCTGTGGTGGACAATCTTGATGTCAAGAGGCGAGCGCAGCGCAAATTTTTCTACAAGGCTGGGCGTGCCGTCTGAAGAGTCGTCAGACACTATCACCTGCGAGATCGCCAAGCCGCGCGCATGCTGCTGCCCCTCAAGCGACTGCAGCAGGTTGAGGATGTTCTGCTCCTCGTTGTAAGCAGGGATGCCGACGGTTATCCTCTTCTGCACACCAGATTCCCGGTTCAAAATATTTTATGAATTTTTTGGTTGATTTTTCGCGCAGAAACTAAAGTCTACGATGTTGCCGCATCAGAAGAGTGGTATTCTTTGATTAGTGGCACTATCTTTTCCATGATAATGCTGTCGAAGTTGTTTGTGCCAGCGTCAAACGAAACCAAAAGTAGATGGTTTTTTGACATTGGTATTGTTGCTCCTATCACCTTCTCGTATCGCATTACGGCATATAGTATGTTTTGCCCAGCGAGTTCTCGCCTCCCAGGATTGCCGTTTGAAATGGCGGATTGCCAATTGCAGCGCCTGCCTTTGGCCGTTCACTTCGGTCATTAATGGCAGCACAAATTCTCGCGGAAATCGCTTGCAACCACATATAACCCAGCCTGTTGATAATCGCGCAATGGCGTATCGATTTGTCTAGCGCAAGGACAAGATGTGGGGAATTATTTCTTTGACACCACCTGAGGGTATCGTGTATTTATTATATAGTTCCACTTGGAAAAGTTTTAAGATAGCTGTAGCTGCCCTATAGATGATTATTATAGCTCTCATTGAGAAATTATTTTGCAAACGCCCTGAGCTTGCCCCGCATCTCCCGGTCCTTCGAAATTGCCGGGTGAGCCGGGTCCGCCAGAATCACTTCGTACCAGATGTTTGTGCCGTCCTTGTGGAGAAAGTACGAGCCGAGCACTTCAAGGTTGGGGTATTTTTCATTCACCCTTCGCTCGGCGACCTTGCGCATGCTGATGCCCTGCTTGATGTGGACGACACCTATGTGCTTGGGCCTCCTGCCTGACACCGGCCTCTGCTTCCTCATGCCGCCCCTGCCAACTCGCACGCGGACGACGACTATGCCCTGCTTGGCCTTGTAGCCCAGCCTCCTAGCCCTGTCGAGCCTGCTCGGCCTCTCTATCCTGTTGATGGTGGGCTCTGCCCTCCAAGAGATGGCCTTGGATTTCAGCTCATCGGAGTTGCTCTTCCACATCTTGAGCCAAGTCTGGGTCATATAGCTGTGCATTTTGTTGTATCGATCTCCTGATCCTGACCCCTTTATATGCTATCTCAAATTACTCCGCGCAATATCTGGATTACCTTTTCCGCAATGACGGTAGACGCGAGCTCTTGCGCCTCCTTTGTCTGGGCGCCGACGTGCGGCATGCAGATGAGGTTTGGCAGGCTCAACAGTTGCTTGTTGGTTGGCGGCTCTACTTCAAAGACGTCCAGAGCCGCGCCGGCAATCTTGCCGTTTTTCAGCACTTCGTAAAGGGCGTTCTCGTCGATTATCTCGCCCCTTGACGTGTTTACCAGGTAGGCGGTCGGCTTCATTTTTGCAAAGCGCTCTGCGTTGAACATGTGCTTTGTCTCCGGCGTCGCCGGCACGTGGCATGTCACAAAGTCGGCGCTTTCAAGGAGTGTGTTGAGATCGGTGACTATCATGCCGGTTTCGCTGATAAATTCCCGGTTTATCGGGTACGGGTCGTAGCCTATCAGGTTCATGCGGAGCGCCTTGGCCAGCCTGCCCACGTTGCGGCCGATGTTGCCGACGCCCACGATGCCAAGGTACTTGCCTGAGAGTTGCGTCCCCATAAGGTCATTCTTGATCCAGTTGCCCTTTTTTGTCTCTGCGTCGGCCCTTGGTATGCTCCTTGCAAGCGAGATCATGAGCCCGATGGCAAGCTCTGCCACCGCTGTAGAAGCGGCTTCAGGAGCGTTGATGACTCTGATCTTTTTGGCCTCTGCCGCCTTAACGTCGACGTTGTCAAGCCCTACGCCTACCCTAGCGATTATCTTGGCTCTTGCCGCGGCGTCGACTACTTCCTTTGTAACCTTGGTCTTGCTCCTCACTACAATAACGTCGTAATCCTTAACGGAAGAAACGAGCTCGGCTGGCTTTATCTCTGGCTTGTAGTCGACAGCCAAGCCTGCGCGCTTCATGCTGTCGATGCCTGCCTGGTCGATAGAGTCGCAGACAAGCACCTTGCCGCTAACTTGCATACTATGGGTTGAAAATTCCAGAGTAGTAATATAATGTTTGTTTCATTTTGAAAAATGGTTTTATAATTACCCCGGCGCCCTAATTCTAAGCTCAAATGCCTGCTGACGAACAGACAAGCTGCTACATCCTGCGCATACAGAGGGACGAGCTTGAGAGGCAGCTGTATGCAGGCAAGTCGCTCTACGTCGGCATAAAGCGCGACTGGTCGCGCGGTACAAAAATCCTGTTTGTCAGAAAGGCCGATGCTTTCATCGGCTCCGGCGCAATCGATAGAATAGTTGACCTGGACGAGATGGGCGAAGGCGAAAGAAAGCTGTGCCTTGAAAACAACTGGTACGGCAAACTGCTGTTTGCCAAGCTGACAAGGTTCCGTCCGGCGGTGCCTGTGCAAGACACCCCTGCCGCGGGCCAGAACCCACTCACGCTGCACGGCGCAAGCATCGCGGGCGCAGATGTTTCGAAAATTGAGGCCCTTGCACCTGTCAGGATAATAACCTTGTGATGGTTGTCGATTAATTTATTATGGCCGCAATAGTAGTGCATCCCGCGATGTCGTCGTCATTCAGAATTGACAAGGATTCCCTTGGGGATGTCAAGGTTCCATCGGACGCGTATTATGGACCGTTTACCGCCCGCGCAATGGAGCAATACAAGGTGACAGGCCAGAAGGCTCACATCAATTTGATAAAGGCGTACGCCATGATCAAGCGCTCGGCCGCGGTGGCAAACAAGGAGCTGAAAGCACTTGATGCGCAAAAGGCCGACGCGATAGTAAAGGCATGCGACGAAATTCTGGCCGGCAAGCTGCTCGACCAGTTCAAGGTGGAGGCGATAAACTCTGGCGCCGGTACAGCATTTAACATGAACAGCAACGAAGTCATCGCAAACAGGGCGCTTGAGATACTCGGCAAGAAGAAGGGCCAGTACGACGTCATCAGTCCCTACGACCACGTCAACATGTCACAGTCAAGCAACGACACCTTCCCCACAGCAATGCACGTTGCTATTTTGCTGAACATGAAGGAAACAATGGCGTCACTTGATAGGCTGATATCGTCCCTTGAAAAGAAGGCAAAAGAATTTGCCGCTATTATCAAGATTGGCCGGACGCACCTGATGGACGCAATCCCGGTGACCTTTGGCGCAGAATTTGAGCAGTACGCCTACGCGCTCAAGCAGGCAAGAACAAAACTTGTACAATCAATTGAAGGGCTTGAGCACGTGGGGCTTGGAGGCACCGCGGTAGGCACTGGCGCAAACACCCCCAAGGGCTACAGGCAGCTTGCAATCAAGCACCTGTCCAAGGTCTCAGGCCTGAACCTAAAGCTGTCAGAGAACATATTTTACTCGCTCCAGAGCAAATTCGACGTCGCCAGCTGCTCGTCGGCGCTCAGGAACCTTGCAATAGAGCTGAACAAGATGGCAAACGATATCCGGCTCATGGCGTCGGGCCCTACAGCCGGCCTTGCAGAAATCCTGATCCCGGCGGTCCATGCCGGCTCTTCTATAATGCCGGGCAAGGTCAACCCGTCGCTTGCAGAGTGCCTCAACATGATATGCTTTAACGTGATTGGCAACGACGTTTCAGTGGCCATGGCCGCGCAGGCAGGCCAGTTTGAGCTCAACGTGATGCTGCCAGGAATGCTAAAGTGCGTTCTTGACTCGACTGACATGCTGAAGAACTTTTTGCCAGTATTTGCGTCAAACATGATAGACGGCATAAAGGCGAACAAGGAGCGGCTGGAGTCGTACATCGAAAAGAGCCCAGTGCTTGTAACGCTGCTTAACCCGTACATCGGCTACCTGAAGGCGGCCGAAGTCTACAAGGAGTCGCTCAAGACCGGTAAGAGCATCAGGGAGCTGGTGCTGGGAAAGGGGCTCATGACAAAGGAGCAGCTGGACAAGGCGCTGTCAAAACAAAACATTCTTGATGGCGCCAGCTAGCTCTGTTTCTGGACTACCTCCCGCCGCGCTTTTGCCAATTCATAGATTGCGGTGCCAATGAGCGCGGCCTGGAGCATGTAACCACCAATTATCAACACCACTGCGTTGAGCGGCTTTGAGAACGTTGTCATTATCTCTACATGGGGCGAGGCAGTCGAATTCCCGACCATTACAAGCACTGCAATTGGGATGCAGGCGTACAGCGCTTTCCGAAATCCTTTGTACGTCAGCACAGTCAGCGCAATAAACGACAGCTCGAGCGCTATCGCCCTGTCCAAGAACTGCGGATCGCCAAAAGGGATAGCGATTGCTCCGACAACGCTTATCGCCGCTAGCACTGCCGTAACGGGGCTAAATGGCATCCACAGCCATTGCGCAGCATTTCAATTAAAGCGTTTCATCATGCTAACTATTAATAATACAAGCTGACATTCTCACACAGTATGAAGGCTGCGCGGATTATCAGGACAAAAGAGCCGCTTGAAATCAAAGACGTTAACACTCCAAAGCCACGGAATGATCAGGTTCTTGTAAGGGTTGAAAGCGCAGGTGTTTGCCACAGCGACCTGCACCTGTGGGAAGGCGGCTACGCCGGCCCGCAGGGCGTTTTCATGAAAGTTGAAGACCGCGGGGTAAAGTTCCCCCTGACTCCCGGGCACGAAGTGGCCGGAACCATAGAGGAGATGGGCGAGTCAGCCACAGGCTTTTCAAGGGGCGACAGGGTCCTCGTATACCCATGGATAGGCGAGGGCACATGCCCGGCGTGCCGGGTCGGCGAAGAGAACATCTGCGACTCGCCAAGGAGCCTTGGCGTGTACCAGGACGGCGGCTACTCGGAGCTGGTCCTTGTCCCAAGCCACAAGTACCTTGTAAAACTTCAAGAGTTTGACCCCAACGCCGCGGCGTCGCTTGCATGCTCTGGCTTGACGGCATACACTGCTGTCAAAAAAGCAAACGCGCAGCCCGGTGATACGCTCGTCCTCGTTGGAGCCGGCGGCCTCGGGCTCATGGCGGTGCAGCTTGCCAAGGCGATTACAAATGCAAGGATCGCAATAGTCGACATTGACGACAAAAAGCTTGCAGAAGCAAAGAGGCTTGGAGCCGATGAGACTATCAACTCAGGGGCTGGCGACCCTGTCAAGGGCGTCAAGGACATCACCAACGGTCTTGGAGCAGAGGCAGTAATTGACTTTGTAAACAATGCCAAAACCGCGCCAAACTCGCTTAACATGCTGAGAAAGAGGGGCAGGCTGGTGATGGTAGGGCTCTTTGGCGGCGCGCTCGAGCTGAACCTCCCGCTCGTGCCATTGAGGGCGTTCACGCTCACCGGCGCCTATACAGGCAAGTTTGCAGATCTGGTCGAGCTTGTGGCGCTTGCGAGAATGGGCAAGGTCCAGTCAGTCGTGTCGAGAAAGTTTATGCTGGATCAGGCAAATACTGCGCTAGAAGAACTCAAAGCAGGCAAGATAATCGGTAGGGCAGTCATAAACCCCTAGTTAGTCAGGCGACAGCCATTCTGCCGCTGGCCGACGACGCCATCTTGTACAGCGAGTTCCATACCTCAAGCCCGTTGTTTCTCTTGATGCCCTCAAGCACACGCACGTAGCCGGGGCCGACTGCCTCTTCAAGAAGTTTTCTCACTGCTTCTTCTCCCTTGAACATCCTGACCCACTCGTCATAGACTGCTCGTGGCTCTGAGAAGAGCATGGCAAACGGGTTGTGACCATTCTTTTTCATAAAGTAGTACTCGGCCATGCTGAGAAATCCGGGGCCAAACACAATGTCGCCTGCTTCAAAGAACCTCCTCCTTACTGCCTTGTAAGTGTCAAGGGCAGTTTCTGTGGCAATCCGCGTTTCCATGCCAAAAGGAGAAACAATTTGGTTATTAACACACTCGTATGTTTCTTAACTGACATACTTCTATGATGCATTGCCTCAACAGTTTTTGAATCTCTTATAAGGTTTAGAGGCAAATGTAATGTCATGTCAAGTGAGGATAAAACTAGTACTTATGAGGAGACAGTGAGCCGGACAAAGTCCGACCCCGAGGCTGATACAGAGACAGAAACAGAAGTAACAGTCGTGAAAGAGGAGTCGATAACGCCGGCGCAGTCCAGCGATGTCCAGACATATGAAGTGCAGTCTGTCACAACGCCAGAGGAAGAAGAATCTGTCTCTACAAAGGCCAAAGAGGCAGGCAGGTCTCTCAAGGACCTCGTCTATTCGCTTGGCAGGAAAACCAAGGAAGTGACCGAGGAGAAGACGAGGGAGCTAAAAGCCCAGTCAGTCGATATGAGCGCCACTTCTGACGCGCGGGACATACAGCACCTCGGCGACGACGTCGAGAAACTGATAGCCGTCTTTGAGGACACCATGACGGAGATACGCAAAGAGCCGTACGACGAGCAGGAAAGGCTGCTTGTGGGCTACAAAAAGCTGCTCGAGGAGCAGATAAACGTCATCAATGCAAGGATGAACATGGCCAAGCGCCTCAAGCCAGGCGTCTGACCCATTATTATTATTATTCGACTAGCAGCTTGCTAGTGATGTCCTTCACCACTACCGACTTGATGTTGACGAATTCCTTGATGCCAAACTCAGACAGCTCGCGGCCGATGCCGGATTTCTTTATCCCGCCAAACGGAAGGCGCGGGTCTGACCTGACCATTTCATTGACAGATACTATGCCGCTTTCTATTTGCCTTGCCAGCTTTATGCCGCGGTCGATGTTGTTTGTCCATATACTTGCTCCAAGGCCGAATTCAGAGTTGTTCGCCTCCCTGACTGCCTCCTCCTCATTATTGACGATGATTATCGGAGCGGCAGGCCCAAACACTTCTTCCTTCACCACTTCCATTTCGTGGTTCACATTTGAAATTATCGTTGGCTCGTAAAAGAAGCCGTCCCTTTTCACGGGCTGGCCGCCGGCAAGTATCCTGCCTCCCTTGCTCCTTGCGTCCTCTACTTGCTTGGCAAGCGCCTGCCTCTGGCTGTCTCGCACAAGCGGTCCCACGGTGGTCTTGGAGTCAAGTGGGTCGCCCATGACTTCTGCCTGCGTGTTTTCCACGAACAGCTTTGTAAATTTCTCGGCAACTTCTTTTACGACGATAAAGCGCTTGGCTGCAATGCAGCTCTGGCCGGTGTTCAGCAGCCTTGACTGGGTCGCCATGTAAGCAGTCTGGTTCAGATCGGCGTCTTCAAGCACAATGAAAGGGTCGCTTCCTCCAAGCTCTAGCACGAACTTTTTCAGATCCTGAGAGGCAAGCTCAGCCACTCGCCTGCCCGTGTTCACGCTCCCTGTGACAGACACGGCATCGATGCTCGACTGCACGAGCGCCTCGCCAGCGCGATAGTCGCCGATGACCACCTGAAACACGTTTTCCGGAAAGCCCGCGTCTTTGAATGCCTGCTCTAGCTTCATCGCACTTCCAAGGCATATGCTGGAATGCTTTAGCACGCCTACGTTGCCTGCCGTCAGCGCTGGCACTGCAAATCTCATGACCTGCCAGAACGGAAAGTTCCACGGCATTATACACGCCACGACGCCAAGCGGCTCAAATGACACAAAGCTCTTGCGAAATTCTGTCGGTATCAGCTCATCGCGCAGGAACACTTCTGCGTGATCCGCATAATAGTCGCATACCCACGCGCATTTTTCGATCTCGGCCAGTGACTGCCTGATAGGCTTGCCCATTTCTTCGGTTACAATCCGTGCGTATTGTTCGCGGTTCTTCCTCATCACGCGCCCGAGCCGGCGCATGTATTCGACCCGCTCGGACATCTCCAGCTTTTTCCACTTTGCAAAGGCGGCCCTTGCGGCCTTGACCTTCTGGCTGACTTGCTCCGGGCTTTCGTTATCATAAGTCGCAATAACCTTCCCTGTTGCAGGGTTGATGGTCTCGATCCTAGACATGTGAGAATTTTACACTTTCATGCTAATAAGAAATTATGTATTATATCCCGCGGGCAGGATTTGCCCCAAAACGGCTTGTCGGCCATCTTGTTTGAGCCTGCGACTCTTCGGTTACTGCTACGTTGTGCGCCTGATAGGCTGCTTCACGTGGTCAGCTAATGAGACACAAGCCGACATCTACAGCCGAAAGCTCTACCAGGCTGAGCTACCGCGGGACATTCCCGTTTGTTGCTGGAATGCTATATAATTGTGATGGCGTCACAGGTATTTTGCTGCATCGAGCGAAAAATACGAAACTATTCTGTCGGCGCCTGCCCTCCTAATCGAGGCAAGCGAGAAGACCTTCCACTCTTCTTCGTCGATCCACCGTTTCATCGCGGCAGCCTTTATCATCGCATACTCGCCGCTGACGTTCTGCACTGCCACCGGCAGGTCAAACCTGTCCTTGACCATCCTGACAAGGTCAAGATACGCAAGGGCCGGCTTTATCATGACCATGTCCGCGCCTTCGTTGATGTCCGTCTCCACTTCCATTAGCGCCTGTCCCGGGTTTGCGTACGACACCTGGTACGAGGACTTGTCGATGGGCAAAGACGGCCTTGCAAATGCGGCCGACCTGAAAGGCGTGTAAAGTGACGAGGCATGCTTGGCAGAGTATGACAGTATCCTTGTTGCCTTCAGCCCGCGGCTAGAAAGCGCACTTTTTATCGCAAAAACCTGGCCGTCCATCATTGAAGAAGGCGCGACAATGTCGGCTCCAGCCTCCGCGTGGCTTGACGCGATTTCTGCCAACATGTCTAGCGTCGAGTCGTTGTCGACCCTGTCGTCATTGCGGACAAGGCCGCAATGCCCCGACAGGTTGTACTGGCAGACGCAGACATCTGTCGCAATGCGGATGGAACCGCCAAAGCTCGATTTTATCGCCCTGACCGCCTGCTGGACTATGCCGTCTCTGTCTGCGGCCGCCGACCCGGAGCTGTCCCGACTCTTTGGTATTCCAAATACAATGATGGAAGAAATGCCGCTGTCAGCAATCGACTGGATGTGCTGTGATAACTTGCCCAGCGGCGTGACAGCCATGCCCGGCATTGCATCTATCTTGCTGGGCTTTTCAGAAACAAAGACCGGGGATACAAGGTGACTCTTGTGCAGGCCCGCTGCGGCAAACGCTTCTCTATATCTCTCTTCGCTGCTGC
>DAINRX010000001.1:0-10189 GCA_036741635.1 Nitrososphaera sp. | reverse complement strand
GCAGCAGCAGGAGCTTTTGCTTCAGATGAGCGGGACTGAACTCGCGGCCGTAGCCATCGCAGTCATCATCGGCCTGCTTGTGCTGTGGATCATAGTCTCGATCCCGGTATGGATTGCTGCCAAGATCCTTACGCGTGGCCGGGCTAGGTTTACCCGTGCGATGCTGGTGACCGCGATGGGACCCATAGTCTACGCCATCGTGTTTTTCATCTTGGCCGCAGTGCTGTCTGTCGCGTTTGGCGAGAGCGGCTGGCTCGTGACAATATCATTTGTCATCGCGTTCATTGCGTGGGTGGGCGTCTTCAAGAAGGGCTTTGAGACGGGCTGGCTTCGCGCGCTTGGCATCGCGATACTGGCAACTGCAGTGTTTGCAGTCATTGGCGTCATAATAACACTGGTGATACAGGCGTTTGTGCCGCAGGCGCCGCCGATAACGCCGTTCCCGCTCCAACAGGCCTAGCTGATGATGATGATAATAATAATAATACTACTTGGCTGCAACGGCGTATTCCCGCTCGGCCCACTCTACCAGCGAGAGCAGGTCCTTTGCGACGTGGTCGGCTCCCTCTTCAGCCGCCATGGGCTGGAGCTCCTGTGTGGTGAAAGATGCAAGACGCAGCTCTCCCTTGAGCCTCCCCTTCATCGCCTTGGAAGTTGACAGCAGGAACCGGAGCGAGCCCTCGCCGGAGGAAAATATGCAAATGAGCATCAGGCCGCGCCTGTTGCCCCACACGCGGGCGACGTAGCGCTGGAAGTCAATGTCGAAAAACGGGTCGATGTGCTCCTCGACGTTGCCGATATAGAGCGAGTCCCACCCGCGCATTTGGAACGCGACCGCTGCGCTCTTTGCCAAATGAACCCTATCTTCAGAGCCGGCCACCACTAGAACGTGGGCGTTTGTCTTAGTCTCCAAAGGCTGCGCGTTGAATTTAATGAGATCGATGAGCTCCGCCATGAGGCTGAGCAGAAACGTTCGCTCGGTCTTGTCAAGCCTGCCCCTGCTGTACAGCTCGCCTATCGTGTTGACTGCCGGCAGGATAACGTCTGCCAATATCCTCACTTGATCCACATTGGAGTTAAGGACGCTTACCAGTATCCTGCGCGCCTGCTCCTCCTCGCCTGCCAGAACCGCATCTATCAGCTTTTGCTGCACCTGCACGTAGTTGACCGGGAACTCTATGTCCGCCACGCCGGTTTCAAGGAGCCACACGTTCACTGAGCCTATCTTTTTCTTTTTCACAAGGCCCATCGCGTGCATCACATCAAGGTATTTCGTTATGGTCATCCTGTTGATGCCGGTTCTGTCAGCAAGCTCAACTCCCGACAGGCCAGTGCCGCCGCCGGCGGCCTGCAAGACGTCGGCTATCTTGCGCTTGACCTCGTCAAGGGTATAGCGCCGGTACACAAGAGCTTTTCACAATCTGCATGAAATAAACTTTGCATGCCTGAATTGCACTAGAAGATTCCACACGCCTGCAAGCTAGATATGAAAAAAATGTTAGGAAACTCATATCCAGCATGTTTCCTTTTGGATCCGGGCTGTTAAAAGAGTTTGGAGAAGAAACCATTTCTGATCTTTCTACTGGTAATCCTGTTCTTCTCTTCTCTCAGCACAATACTGCTTGAACTTGCGCTAACTAGGATCTTTTCCATCATTCTGTGGTACGACTATGCGTTCATGGCCATTTCTGTGGCATTTTTTGGCCTCGGGATAGGCTCCCTTGTGATACACATCCAAAAAGACGGCGTCGGCTGGAGGAGCAAGTACGAAAACAAGGAGCAGCTGTCGTCAAGGATAATCCACTTTGCAATCGCATATGCAGTTTCAGTGCCTGCTTTCGTTTTCTTGATATCGAGCATCCCGCCCAGCACGTCCAACATTTACCTTTTTTACCTGGCGTCGTCGGTCCCTTTCTTTTTCGCCGGGTCGATAATGGCGCTGGTATTTTATGCGATGCCCCAGAACATAAGCAAGCTATACTTTGCAGACTTGGTTGGTGCCGCTTCCGCCACCCTGCTGCTGGACCCGCTGATGCGGGGGCTTGGCGCTGAATACGTTATTCTCCTGACAGCTCCCATGGTTGCAGGATCTGCGATAATAGGGGCGCTGGCGCTGACCAGAGGCCGGCGGGATGCCCCAGCAACCGGGATTGCAGTAGTAGCAGGCAGGATGAAGATACTCGCTGGCGTTGTCCTTGCAGGCACTCTGCTGGTGCCGATAGCTGGAAATGCATCAACAACCTTCGACCTATTTGAAGTGCACCCCGGGACCAACAAGGGGCTGTACTACCAGCTTAAAGACCCTGCGAGGTTTGACCACATCTCAACTGAATGGAATTCCTTTTCCCGCATCGACATTACAAGAGAGACCAAAGTAAAGGACAGCGGAGCCAACAATTATGATGCAAAAGAAGATTCTCGGGAGCTAGCCTCCATAATCATTGACGCGGATGCCGGCACACCGATATTCCGGTGGAACGGCTCCAAAAGCGACCTTGCTTGGATGCAAAAATACATGGATTACCTGCCGTACGAAATGGGACAAGTAGACAGCACGCTTGTCATCGGGGGAGGCGGGGGCGAAGATATGTTGGTGGCCTTTGCAGGCGGTTCAGAGAAGATTACTGCGGTCGAGCTGAACCCCCTGATAGTTTCTGCGGCAAAGCGCTTTGGAAACCAGTCGGGGAACCTGTACGAGCGCAGCGACGTTGAATTGTTCATTGACGACGGCCGGCGCTTTATCAGCTCGATAGATGCCAAGTATGATGCAATAGTGATCAAGCTCGTCGATTCTTGGGCGGCACAACTCGCCGGTGGCTACGCGCTTTCCGAGAACTACCTCTACACTGTGGAGGCTTTCCAGCAGTACCTGCGCCACTTGGAAGAGGACGGAATGCTAGTAATGATAAGGTGGAATTTCGAGCTGCCAAGGCTCATGCCTCTTGTTGCTGATTCCTTGGTAAAGGAGATGGAAAAAAGCAGAGAATCTGTCAACAAGCATGTCGTAGTAGTGGAAGACAGGCCGGGCCTGTACTTTGGGCGCACCGACGACAGGCAAACATACTACCCTGTGCTGGTACTCGTCAAGCCCACGCCTTTCACAGACAGCCAGATTGACCTGGCAAGCGAGAAAGCAGCGCAAAGTCGCGCCGAGGTAATCATGCTGTCTGACAGGTACGTACAGCCGCCCTACGACAAGCTATTCTCAAATGACGGCTACAACGAGTACTTTACTCTCGTTCCGAACCCCAAGGTTCCGACGGATGACTCGCCATTCTACTTTGCAAGAGAGCAGGTTCCGCAGCAGATGGTGGTCCTGCTTGAAACGATCCTTGGCATTTCTGCTGCGCTGTCCGTCCTGCTGGCATTCCACCATGCAAAAAAGAAAAAAGCGAGGATGGATGCTACATCCGGGTTCCATGTCCTCTTTGCAGTGTTCATTGGCCTTGGCTTTATGGTTCTGGAGATAACCTTTATCCAAAAGTTCCTGCTGTTGCTTGGAACCCCGATAATGGCCCTGACAGTCATACTGTTTTCCATTCTTTTGTCCAGCGGGATTGGAGCATACCTAAGCGGCAGGCTATTCGGCGGCAGACCATACCGGGCCGTGTTTGTTACGGTGCCGATCCTTGCAGGCATAATCTTGTTCAACTTTTACTTTTTGCAAGAAATCATAGACTCGAGCATAGCCATGGAGCTGCCCTACAGGATTGCGCTTACCGTAGCTCTTCTGTTTCCTGCGGGTCTTCTGATGGGCTTCCAGTTCCCGTCCCTTATCAGCATGGCTGCTTCTTCCTCCTCTATGAAAAACAGGGGAGGGGACAATACCACCCTGCTGTGGGGCGTTAACGTGGTTGCTTCAATAATAGGCACAGTTCTTGCGGCCACACTGGCCATGGTAATCGGCTTCAGCGGAAATTTGTTGTTTGGGCTTGGGATGTATATGGGAGCGGCTACCGCAGCCCTGTTGGCGTTGTTCACCATCAAGCATACACAAGTTACAGTCATGAGAGACCGGCGGCAGTAGCAGCCCTACCTACTACCTGTGCTGCTTTTTCTTTGGCATCTTGCGTGAATTCGATATCAGGTCGGTAAGCGCGTTGAACGCTTTTCCCACCTGCTCCATCTTGACGAGCACAATCGTGTCGGTGTAGCAGCTGACAGTGTCCTCAATGTTGATATGCCTGCGTGCAAGCTGGTTGTAGAACGCTATCGCGCAACCCGGAGTCTTGATTATCTCCTCCGGGCTGTGGACGATGATTGCGGCCAGGTCGTCCTCTATCTCCAGAATGTCGTCGTGGGCAAACATCGCCTTGACGTCTTCGAGCAGCACGTCGTCAAACACGAGCGTGATGGACATGATGCTCTCTGATACGCTGATAAAGTTGCCAACGTTCTGCGTCATAGCCTTGGCTACCTTCTCAATCGTCTTTTTGCTTTTTTCAGCTGAGACCTTGGCCACGTCGGTCTTGACGCTGATGGTGCTAGCAGCTAGTATCGAGGCGATCGGCCTTTCCGGCACGTTATAGTCGCGCCGCGACCTTTTTAGCGCGGTGACGATGCTCTCGATGCTCGTATTTTTTCCGCCGAGCATCAGGTCTATCTTGGGCTTGATTATCCTTGCAAGCGCGCTGATGTTGCAATAGTCGCGCTGGAGCGAATCTTGAAACGACAGGTCGTTGTTGACGACCTCTTTGACAGCATTTGTTATCGACTTTTCATTGTTGGCCAGCATCGGTCACTATCACCCTGATTTAGGTCATTCCTGACCAAAAAATATAAATGTAGTGTTTGAAACGCAACGGGTGTAATACACTTATGGTAAGTAACGGAAAAGTTGTTCTGGCCTACTCAGGGGGCTTGGACACTTCTGTTTCTGTTCGACACCTGCAGACGCTGCACAAGCTCGACGTAATCACGGTGACAGTGGACTGCGGCCAGGACGACGACTTTAAGGAAATTGAAAAGAAAGCCAAGGCGATAGGCGCGATAAAGCATGTCTACATCGACGCCAAGGAAGAGTTTGCCCACGACTATGTTACTCCCAGCATCAAGGCCAACGGTCTGTACCAGAGCAAGTACCCGCTTGCAACTGCCCTTGCCCGCCCGCTGATTGCGGCAAAAGCCGTTGAAGTGGCAAACAGGGAAGGCGCAACTGCGATAGCTCACGGTTGCACCGGCAAGGGCAACGACCAGATAAGGTTTGACGTAACAATGCGTGCTCTCAACCCAAGCCTCAAGATAATTGCTCCAATTCGGGACATGAACCTCACACGTGACGTCGAGATGAGGTTTGCAAAGGAGCAGAACATCCCGATAAGCGCTGAGGCCAAAAAATACAGCATTGACCTCAATCTCTGGGGCCGGGCGGTAGAAGGCGGCAACATCGAAGACAGCTATTTTGAGCCGCCGGAAGAAGCGTTCCAGTTTGTCGACTTTCACAACGACAAGGCCGGCTACCTCGAGCTTGAATTTGAGCAAGGAGTGCCCGTCGCAGCAGATGGCAAGCGCATGCCGCTGATCGATCTTATTCAATATGCAAATGATAAGGCTGGCGCACACGGTGTAGGCATTGTCGACCACATCGAAGACAGGGTCGTGGGCATCAAATCAAGGGAAGTGTACGAAGCGCCGGCGGCTGTCGCGATAATCGAAGCCCACAAAGACCTAGAAAAGATGGTGCTTACAAAGCACGAACTTGCATTCAAGCGGATAGTCGACGAGCAGTGGAGCTGGCTTGCGTACTCGGGCCTGTGGCAGGACCCGCTACGCACGGATCTGGATAGGTTTATAGATGCGACACAAAGCCGTGTTAGCGGAAAAGTCAGGCTAAAGATGCAAAGGGGATCGCTTAGGGTTGTTGGCAGGGAGTCGAAATATTCTCTGTACAAGAACGATCTGGCGACATATGCCGCCGGGTCAACCTTTGACCAGAGCCTGGCAAAGGGATTCGTTGAACTGTGGGGCCTGCAATCCATCATCGCAAACTCGGTGGCTTCAGGCAATACTGGTGACGATGTTAAAAAACAAAAAGGAGGTAAAAAATGAGAACAAAAGTTGAATGCCAAGAATGTGGAGCCGACATCAGCGTCCCGGAAGACGCAGTCGTGGGCGAAATAGTGACGTGCCCAGACTGCGGAGGCGACTACGAAATCGCCTCGAAGGCTAACAATTCCGTGGAGCTCAAGCCGGCTGAAACAGTAGGCGAAGACTGGGGACAATAATGGTAGAGCTCTGCATCATATACGACAAGGTACGCTTTGAAGAAAAGGTGCTGTACGAAAAGGCGCAAAAAAAGGGCATAAAAGCGCAGATAGTGGACGGCAAGACTGTAACCATAACGACTGACAGCCAGAAGAAGGACCTTGCGCTAGGCGACGTGATAATGCAGAGGAGCGTGAGCCACTACCGCGGCCTGTACCTTACTGCGTGTCTTGAATTTCTGGGCTTTCCAGTGATAAACAAGTTTAGTGTGGGCGAGACCTGCGGCAACAAGCTTTTGACATCGCTAGTGCTTGCCAAGAGCAAAATCCCGACGCCCAAGACCCAGTTTGCGTTCAGCGCAGAGTCCGCGATGGAAACTATGAGCAAGACCGGCTTTCCGCTTGTTCTCAAGCCGATAGTGGGCTCGTGGGGCAGAGGCGTGTTCCCGCTGCGGGACGAAGAAATAGCAGGCATGGTGGTGGAAATGAGAGAGGAAGACGACAGCCCATTTGCGCGCATTTACTACGTACAGGAAATGATAGACAGACCGCCAAGGGACATCAGGTGCATCGTGGTGGGCGACCAACTGGTCACTGCCATTTACCGGTATTCTGCTGAAAACGAGTGGCGCACAAATGTTGCCCGGGGAGGCAAGGCAGAGCTTACGCCAATAACAAAAGAGCTTGAAGACTTGGCGCTAAAAGCTGCGAAGGCTGTGGGCGGCGGCATCTTGGGCGTTGACATGATGGAGGACAAAAAGCGCGGGCTTATCGTGCATGAAGTGAACAACACCGTCGAGTTCCACGGCGCGGCCAGCGTTTCAAAGGCCGACATACCTGCCGCAATGATAGAATACGCAGTCAGGATCGCCAAGAAGTGATGACCAGTTCTGGTCACTATTGACCTGTATTTGGTCATATCTGACCAAAAAATATAAATGAGGATTTTTGAGGCAAAACTTCTATAAAGAAATGCATAATTTTGCTGCAAAAAATAGGGAGAAGAATTGCTAGATGAAAGTTGGAGTAGTTGGCGCTTCTGGATACGTGGGAGGAGAGCTCTTGCGGCTGCTGGTCACACACCCAAAGGTAGAGGTGAGCATGGTAACTTCGAGGCAAAAGGCCGGCGAGTACGTCCACCGCATCCATCCAAACCTGAAAGGCTTCATTGACCTTACCTTCTCGCCAATGGACATGGAAAAAATGGCAAACAACTGCGACCTTGTATTCACATCGGTGCCGCATGGCAAGGCAAACAAGATAGTCAAGGACCTGTACGACAGGGGAATGAAGATAATCGATCTGTCGGCCGACTTTAGGCTCAAGAACCCAAAAGACTATGTCAGGTGGTACGGATGGGAGCACCCGTTCCCTGAGATGCTGAGCAAGTCTGTATACGGCGTGCCAGAGCTCCACCGCGAAGAAATCAAGAAGGCCCAGCTGGTATCATGCCCCGGCTGCATGGCAGTAACGTCATTGCTAGCGCTCAAGCCGCTGATTGAAAACAACCTGATTGACACTGACCACGTGGTAGTTGACAGCAAGATAGGGTCGTCAGGGGCCGGCCAAAAAGCCAATGCCGGCACGCACCACGCGATGCGCTACGGTGTAGTGCGGCCGTACAAGCCTGCAAAGCACAGGCACACCGGAGAAATCGAGCAGGAGCTGTCGATGGTTGCAAAAAAGCAGATCAAGGTAAGCATGAGCCCTCACGCAGTCAACATCGTGAGAGGCATCCTGACGACTAACCACACATTCCTCAAGCGCCCGGTGGAAGAGCTTGAGCTGTGGAAGATGTACCGCAACGCGTACAAGGGTGAGCCGTTCGTCAGACTTATTCGCGACAAGAAAGGTTTGTATAAATTCCCTGACCCCAAGTTCGTGGTAGGCTCGAACTTTTGCGATGTCGGCTTTGATATAGACGAGTACAACCAGAGGATAGTAGCGCTTTCAGCATCGGACAATCTGATGAAGGGCGCCGCCGGCTCTGCTATACAGAACATGAACGTCATGTTTGGGCTCGAAGAAACTGAAGGGCTGAAATACACGCCGCTGACGCCAGTATGATAGTCATCAAGATAGGCGGAAGCGTAGTTGACGGGCTGCACCCGACGACGCTTGCAGACATCAAGGCCATTTCAGGCAAAGAAAAGCTTGTCTTTGTGCATGGCGGGGGCAAGGAAGTGACTTCTACTGCTACAAAGCTGGGCAAGGAGCAGAAATTCATTGTGTCGCCCGGCGGCGTGCGCAGCCGATATACTGACAAGGAAACCGCAAACATTTACACTATGGTCATGTCCGGCAAGATAAACAAGGTCATAGTGGGCATGCTATTGCGGCAGGGCATCAGGGCAGTGGGCGTCGCAGGAATAGACGGCGGCATACTGAAGGCAGAGCGCAAGAAAAAGCTCTTGATAATAAATGAGAAGGGCAGGAAGATGATGATAGACGGAGGCTACACTGGCAAGATAAACGCCGTTGATCCGTCATTAGTGCACAACCTTGTCAGCAACGGCTACGTGCCGGTGGTCTCGCCAATCGCGCTGAGCGAAGAATATGACTTTCTCAACGTGGACGGTGACAGGGCGGCGGCATACGTGGCTGGCGGCGTCAAGGCCGACAAGGTAATATTCATTACAAACGTCAACGGCCTGATGCTCAACGAAAAGCTCGTCACGAGCATGACGCTTGACCAGGCCAAGGCGGCATTGCCCAAGATCGGCTTTGGCATGGAAAAGAAGGTCCTTGCATGCACGGAAGCGCTCGAGATGGGCGTCAAGGAAGCGATAATTGCCTCAGGACAGGTGGACAACCCGATTTCGTCTGCAATAGCGCACAGCAACTGCACGGTGATAACCCCGAAATGAGCGGCGAAGACCAGCACCTGGCAACCCTCTACCAGAGGTTTCCTGTAAACCTTGCAAGGGGCAAGGGCGCCCGGGTGTGGGACAAGAGCGGCAAGGAATACATCGACTGCATGGGAGGCTATGGCGTTGCGTTAGTCGGCCACTGCAACGACAGAGTAGTGAACGCCATCAAAAAGCAGGCGGAGACGCTCATTACGGCACACATGTCTGTCTACAACGACGCGCGATTGCAATTCATGGAAAAAATGTCGACGATAGCGCCGCCGGGATTGACCAAGATGTTCTTTACAAACAGCGGAGCCGAGTCGGTCGAAGGCGCGCTCAAGTTTGCCCGCAAGTACACTGGCAAGCCCGGCATTATTGCAATGAACGGCGCGTACCACGGCAAGACCTTTGGCGCACTTTCTGTCACTTACAATGAAAAGTACCGCAAGTCATTCATGCCGCTTCTGGAGGGGGTCAAGTTTGTCCCCTACAGCAACCCGGACAAGCTGGAAGAGGCAATTGACGACACGACAGGCACTGTGATACTGGAGCCGATACAGGGCGAGACCGGCATAATCGTCCCGCCTGACGACCTGCTGCCAGGGATACGAGAGATCTGTGATAGGCGCAACCTCGTGCTCGTATTTGACGAGATACAGTCAGGTCTTGGCAGGACCGGCAAGATGTGGGCAGGGCAGAACTGGAATACCACGCCTGACATCATGTGCCTTGCAAAAGGAATTGCAGGTGGCATCCCGATGGGGCTTGTGCTTGCAAAGCCGGAAGTGATGGACGCGATGAAATTGGGAGAGCACTCGTCTACGTTTGGCGGGAGCCCCATAGCCTGCGCGGCAGGCACAGCCACGCTGGAAGCACTGACTGACGACAAGCTGGTCGAAAATGCTGCCAAGGTGGGCAGGCATTTCAGGGAGGGCCTTATGGGACTGAAGGAGAGGCACAAGATAATCCGCGAGGTCAGAGGTCTTGGCATGATGCTGGCAGTCGAGCTGCGCTTTGAGGTCAAGGATGTGCTCTTTGACGGAATTCGCAATGGATTGCTTATGCTGTACTCAGGAAGGAACATCATACGGCTGCTTCCGCCATTAGTAACGGATGAAACGACGGTTTCCCGCG